>NZ_DFRG01000158.1:3036-3240 GCF_002378135.1 Thioclava sp. UBA3469 | reverse complement strand
CAGCACCGGGTTGAGCGACGTCATCGGTTCTTGGAAAATCATCGCGATGCGGTTGCCGCGCATGGCGCGCATCCGGCTTTCGGGAAGACGGGTGAGGTCTTCGCCCTGGAAGCGGATCGCGCCGGAGCTGACCCGCAGGGCAGGGGGCGGCAACAGCCCCATGATCGCCAGAGAGGTGAGTGATTTGCCCGAGCCGCTCTCGCC
>NZ_DFRG01000158.1:1217-2731 GCF_002378135.1 Thioclava sp. UBA3469 | reverse complement strand
GATTTGCCCGAGCCGCTCTCGCCCGCGATGGCGATGGTCTCGCCGCGCGCGAGCGTGAAGCTCAGATCGCTCACCAGCGCCCTCTCGTGCCCCTCGGAGCGCACCGAGATCGTGAGACCTTCGACGGACAGCACCGGCTGGGCGGGCTCCGGGGCCGTGACAGCCCCGGCTTGCGTTTGTTTCATTTCGATCATTCGAACACGTTTCTCGGGAAATAGAAGCTGACGACCCAGTTGGGCATATCGACGATCTCGGAAATGCGCAGATCGCCACAGGTCGAGACCAGCATATAGGCGTCGACCGCCGACATGCCGCGCTGTGCGCACAGAAGGTCGATCATGCCCGAGACCGCATCGCGCGCGCCCGACATCAGGTCGGGGCCGATGCCCGTCGTGACCTCGTAGCCCGCCGTGTCGAGATGGCGCGTGACCGGCCCCGGCGTGGTGAAGCGCGGGAATTTCAGCGTCTCGTTCTTGATCAGATCGAAGCTGAGCACGCAGTTCATCGGGCTCTCGATCGCGGTGCCGCAGACCTCGCCATCGCCTTGGGCGGCATGGGTGTCGCCCACGGAGAACAGCGCTCCGTCGACCTCGACCGGCAGATAGAGCGTGGTGCCCGCCGCGAGATCGCGAATGTCGAGATTGCCGCCCACGCGGCGCGGGGGCACGATGGAATGCAGGCCCTTTTCTGCCGGGGCGACGCCGATAGTGCCGCAGAACGGCTTGAGGCCGACCTTGCCCTCGCTACCCCAAAGCGCCTTGTCGGGCGAGGCCGCGTCGTATTTCCAGATCGTCAGCGCCGGATCTTCGAACTGATCCGCCAGCAGGCCGAAGCCCGGGATATTCGCGGTCCAGCCCCAGGCTGAGCCTTCCTGCTCGCGCGGGGTGAAGCTGTCGATGGTGACTTTGAGCACGTCACCGGGTTTCGCCCCTTCGACATAGATCGGCCCGGAGACCGGGTTGATCTTGCCGAAATCGAGGGTCTTCACGTCTTCCACAGTCGAGGACGGCCCGAGCTGTCCGGCCGAGCTGTCGTGGCAGTGGAATTCGATGGTCGATCCCGGGGCCACCGTCTCGGCTGGGACAAACGAGTTGTCCCAGCCGAAATGGTGCTGTGCGCCATGGATCGTATAGTCACAGGCTTTGCACATGCGCGCTTACTCCGTCACGTACACGTAGTCGTAGTTGACCGGGATCGAGACCGGGTCGACATAGAGCGCATCCGCGCCACCCATACGGCCCGACTTCATGGTGTAGCGGTTCTCGTTGAACACCGGGACCCACGGAGCGTCTTCCATGACCTTCATGTAGACGTCCGACCATTTCTGCAGGCGCTCGTCCTGCTTGGCCGGATCGGTGATCGAGTCCGCCTCGGTGGCCATCGCGTCGAGTTCCTCGTTGCAATACCACGACCAGTTCCAGCCGCCCTCGACCGCGCCCGCGCAGCCCAGGATCGGACCGTAGAAGTTGGACGGATCGGGGAAGTCGGCGATCCACGCCATGCCGCCCGACCAG
>NZ_DFRG01000158.1:0-903 GCF_002378135.1 Thioclava sp. UBA3469 | reverse complement strand
ATCCACGCCATGCCGCCCGACCAGATCATCGGCGCGGTCTTCGGCGTGCCGCCCGCCTCGATGACATTGGCCTGCGCCAGCGCCTTGATGTCGACCTTCACGCCGATCTGCGACAGGTCCTGCTGGATCGCCTGCGCGATGCGCGGGTTCGGGTCGGTGTTCATCACGTAGAGCTCAGTCTCGAACCCGTCGGGATAGCCCGCATCCGCGAGCATCTGCTTGGCCTTTTCCTGATCGAAGGGATAGCCTTCGTAATCCTTGGTATAGCCCGGCATCGACGGCGGCAGCGGCTGGTTCGCGGGCGTGGCGCGACCGTTGATCATCTGAACGATGCGGTCCTTGTTGATCGCCATGTTCATCGCCTGACGCACCTCGACCTTGTCGAAGGGCTCCATCTGGACGTTGAGCGTGATGTAGCCGGTATGCAGCTGGCCACCCACGACGACCCGCTTGGCCTCGTCGGGATTGTCCATCACCTCGTTGAACTTCGCCGGCGGGATGCCGTCGCCGGGCACGTCCACCTCTCCCTGCTGCAGCCGCAGCAGCGCCACGATCGGCTCCTGACCGACCTCAAAAGTGATGCTATCGAGATAGGGCACGCCCTCGCGCCAGTAATCGGCGTTCTTCTCGAACACGAGCTGCTGACCGATGGTCCAGTCGGCGAGCTTGAACGCGCCGGTGCCGACGGGATGCTTGCCGAAATCGGTGCCGTATTCGTCGACCGCTTCCTTCGGCACGACCGAGGCGAAGTTCAGCGCCATTACGTGCAGGAAGGTCGCGTCGGGGCGCGAGAGCTCGATCTTGACCGTGTAGGGATCGACGACGGTGACGCCTTCGAGGCTGGTGGCCGAGCCGTCCGCCATCGCGTCATAGCCCTTGATCGAGCCGAAGAAGCCGGCACCC
>NZ_DFRG01000032.1:10855-14995 GCF_002378135.1 Thioclava sp. UBA3469 | reverse complement strand
GTGACCGGGTTCGGCGGCACCGGCTTGCCATTGGCTTCGAACCAATGCGTGGCGCTCGCGTAGATCGCATCGACCGTCGAGGTCGCGGACCAGCCCAGATAAGCCGAGACCAGCACCAGCGCGGCGAACAAAGCGGCCACCAGCGCGATCGTCCGCTCGCGCGCAAGCGCGGCGAGCGCGTGGCGGCGTAGGATCGTGGAGGGTGTCATGCCGCGACCTCGCGATCCGGCACCACCGAGAGGTAAAGCTCCTCGAGTGCTTCTTCCGAGCCGTAGCGCGCGTTGACCGTCTCGATCGTGTCGTGGAAAACGAGCTGGCCGTGCGAAAGGACGCCGATGGAGGAACAGGACCGCGCCACTTCGCTCAGCAGGTGGGTGTTCATGAAGATCGTCATGCCCTGCCCGTTCAACCGCTCGAGCACCTCGCGCAGTTGGCGTACCCCCATCGGATCGAGCCCCGAGGTCGGTTCGTCGAGGAACAGGACCTGCGGACGGTGGACGATGGCCTGGGCCAAGCCGACCCGCTGGCGCATACCCTTCGAGAAGGTCGCGATCCGGCGGTCGGCGAGATCGGTAATGCCGAGGAACTCCATCACCTCCTCGACGCGGTCGCGGGCGTCCTCGATCCGCGAGAGGGCCGCGAAGAAGCGCAGGTTCTCGCGCGTGGTGAGCGTATCGTAGAGGCGGACGTTCTCGGGCAGGTAGCCGATGGCGCGGCGCAGCGCGATGCGGTTATGCGCGAGGTCGCAGCCGGCGACGCTCGCCGTGCCGCCGCTGGGCTCCATGAGCGTCGTCAGAAGCCGGATCGTCGTCGTCTTGCCCGCACCGTTATGGCCGAGAAATCCGAATATCTGGCCACGGCCGATGTCGAGGTCGAGCGGCTGGAGCGCTGTGAAATCGCCGTAGCGCAGGGTAAGCCCCCGCGTGCTGACGGCCGGTGTGTCTGTTTGCATCTCTGGGCACCTCCTTTTGATGTTGAGAGGAGCTTGCCCGCCGCGATCCGGATCGAATTCGCCCGTTTCTTACAAATCCGTGAGAAGCCGGGTTTCTGGCTTGGCCGGACCGAAAAACCCTCCGCCCCGGACGGTCGGGACGGAGGGCCACGCGGCGTACGATCTGGAAAGGGAGTCAGACGCGCCTGCGTTTCACAGTCATCGCGGCGACGGTGATCGCGATGACGGCAAGGAAGCCGAGGCTGGTGGGAATGGTGCCGAAGCCAAGCCCGCCATACTCGGTGGGTTGCGAGAGAAGATCGCCGAAGGACGCGCCCAGCGGGCGGGTGAAGATATAGCACAGCCAGAACGCCCAGAGCCCGTCGAGCTTGAGCGCGGCATATCCCGAAGCGAGCGACGCGATGATCAGCCCGAAGAGGATGCCGGTCGCGAGATAGCCGATGCCGAACTGCTCCGAGATCAGATCGCCGACCGCCGTGCCGAGCGCGAAGGTGAACAGGATCGCGAGCCAGTAGAACCCTTCGCGCCGGGCCGTGTAGACCTCGTGGATCGAGAGCGTGCGCTCGGAGGCGAACCACGCCGCGAAGGTCGCGCCCAGCAGGATCGTGAACCCGATTGTCGAGTCGATCAGCGGAATCCCGAGATTGTCGGTCATATTGTCGGTGATCAGAGTCCCCACGATCGAGATCAGCACCACGGCCGACCAGTAAACCGCAGGCACGTAGCGGCGCTGCGCGAATTGCCAGCGGATCACGACGGCAAGGATCACGGTCATCAGGATCGTCGTCGCGGTCAGGCCGAGGCCCAGATTGACAGCCAGAAAGTCGGCCGCCGTCTCGCCCATCGTCACCGCCATCAGTTTGATGAGCCAAAAGCCCGGCGTGACTTCGGGAACGCGGCTGACCGGATTGGTCAACTCTTCGTCGGGGTAGATGAAAGTCTGTTGGTAGCTCATGATGCGCCTCAGTTGTTCAGCATTGCCAGCGCCTGCGCCGAGAAGGCATCGGCGCGGGTGTCGTCATCCGCGTTGCAGCGCTCGAGCGCTTTCGCCTGAAGATCGGAGACCGCTTGCGGCGCGGTTTTGCCGCCGAGCGTATCTCGCACTTGCCTGATCATCGCCTCGCAGGGCAGCGCGTGGCCGGTCTTGTCGGTCACCGCGATGCCCGCGACTTTCTGCACGGCCCCGACTTCCGAGGGCACCGGATCGGCAAGCGCGGTCTGCAATCCGTCAAGGCTTTGCATCACGCTCTTCGCGTCCGGCGACTTCGTTCGCAGGGCGGCGAAAGCCTTGTCCGCCGCCCCGTCGATCACGCCCCAGGCCGAGGGGTCGGCCTTGCGCAGCTTGGCCGCGTTCTTGTCCCAAAGGGTCTCGAGATCGGTGATGCGTTTCTCTGCGGCGGTGAACTCGCCTTTCTTGGCAAGCGTCTGTGTATCGCTCACGGTCGTCTCGTAAGGGCTCATATCGCCGAGGCTCGCAGCTTGCGGCGCGGAAGCGCCCGGCGCTCCCGTACTCATGGCCATTTCGACCATTGAAAATGACGCGACCGGCACCGCGATCAGCGCGGCGGAGAGAAGCAGGTTTCGCATAAGGTCCTCATTGCTTGCGATGCATCCACATCGATGCCGCCAGCAATCCCCTGCAGAAGGACGAAGCGTTTTGCTCCCGTCTTACGAATTTGTAAGAAATCGCACAGACCTTGTGGAGCCGCCCGTGACAATCCCGGTCCGTTATCGAAGGATGGTGCGATGAAAATCCTGATTGCCGAAGACGATGCCGAAACTGGAGACTACCTGCGCAAAGGGCTGACCGGAGAAGGTCATGCCGTCGACCTGCTCCGCGACGGGCGCGAAGCGCTGACCCAAGCGACCGCGCAGAGCTACGATCTGTTCATCTTCGACCGGATGATGCCGGGGCTCGACGGGCTGGCCCTGCTCAAGGCGTTGCGCGCGGCGCAGATCGCCACGCCCGCCATTCTGCTGACCGCGATGGGCAGCGTCGAGGATCGCGTCGCCGGGCTGCGCGCAGGGGCCGACGACTACATGGTCAAGCCCTTCGCCTTCGTGGAACTGCTCGCGCGGATCGACACGATCGCGCGCCGCCCCGCCCTCAAGGCCGAGGTGACCGAACTGGTGCAGGGCGATCTGCGGCTCGACCTTCTCGCCCGCGAGGCATGGCGTGACGGGCAGTGCATCGAATTGCAGCCGCGAGAATTCATGCTCCTGAAGCACTTCATGGAACGTCCCGGCCGGGTGCAAACCAAGACGATCCTGCTGGAGGCGATCTGGGACATTCATTTCGATCCGAAAAGCAGCGTTGTCGAGACCCATATCAGCCGCCTGCGCGGCAAGATCGACAAGCCTTTCGCGACCCCCTACCTGACCACGCTGCACGGGATCGGCTACGTGTTCGAGGCCTCGTGATGCGTGCATTCACTTGGTCGATGCGCTTCGCGATCGCGATCTCCACGGTCTTCGCGTTCGCGGCACTTGTCGCGGGCGGCGTGTCATACGTTCTGCAATCCAAGGAAATGAGCCTCCGCCTCGAGGGCGAGGTCCGCGCCGATACTGAGGCGCTCGCCCTCTCCGCCCGAGGCGCCGACATGCAGGACCTGAGCGAGCAGATCACAGCGCGGATGACGACGAGCCGCGACGGCGCGAATATCGTGACCTTCGTGCCAGCCGATGGCTCTGACGCACTTGGCAATGTCCGCGTCGCCGCCTCGTTCGAAGGCACGCGACACCTCGAACCGGGGTCCGGCCTGACGCTGCTCGACCCACCCAGCGCGAATGTCCCCGAAGGCTATGTCACCTACGGGATGCAGCTTCCGTCAGGCTGGCTGATGACGGGGCGCGACGATGCGTGGCTGCGCGAACAGGGCGAAATCCTCGCCACGAGCTTTGGCTGGGGCCTCGGGCTCGCGCTTCTGCTGTCGATCAGTTTTGCGGTCTTCATCGCGCGGCGAAACGAGGCCCGCATCGACCGGATGGAGCAGGTCCTTCACGCGGTCGGCGAGGGCCGCCACGGGTTGCGCATCCGCGACGAAGGCGATGACGACGTGGCGCGTCTGGCGCAAAGCGTGGATGAGGCGCTCGACCAGTTGGAGGCGGGGATCGCATCGATCCGTCAGGTCTCGACCGACTTCGCCCATGACCTGCGCGCGCCGCTCGCCCGACTGCGGCTGCGGCTG
>NZ_DFRG01000032.1:0-10530 GCF_002378135.1 Thioclava sp. UBA3469 | reverse complement strand
TGCGGCTGCGGCTCGAGCCGGTGGCGCTGGATGCGTCCCTACCGTTGGCGCAGCGCGGCGAGATCGGGAAAGCGCTGAACGATCTCGATCAAGTCTCGGAAACCTTCGACGCGATCCTGCGCCTGTCCCGCATGCAGGCCGGAATGGTCGAGATCACGCGCGTGCCCGTCAATCTCACGCAGCTTTGCCAGGATGTTGCGGAGATGCTCGGCGCGGGTGCAGAGGATGCAGGGCAGGAATTGGCGCTCGATCTGCCCGAGGACATTTCTATCGAGGGCGACCGCGAGCTTCTGTTTCAGGCGCTCGTGAACCTCGTGGACAACGCACTTCGCTACAGCCCCTCCCCGGCACGGGTCTCGATAGGCGTGCACGAGGCAAGCCAGGATGTCGTGCTGAGCGTGACAGATAACGGCCCCGGTATCCCGGACCGCGATCTGGCGCGGGTGCGCGAACGTTTCGTCCGCCTCGACCAGAGCCGCAACACCCAAGGCAGCGGTTTGGGCCTGAGCCTCGTCGACGCCATCGCGCAGATACACGGGGGCGAGCTGCGCCTGAAAAACCTCGAACGCGGCCTGCGGGTGGAGATGCGCTTTCCGACGTTGTGATGGGTGAAATGTGCCACGCAAATGACGCTCTAGCAGCGACGGGACAAACGCGGGTGTCATGCACGCATTCACGCGTTTCTCGGTGAGCCCGCCCGCCCCATGTCTCTCGCGGCTGGGACACGGTTTCGCGAGCTTTCTTTCCCGCCTTCATCGCCGCCACACCTTCAGATTTCCCCACGACCGCAAGGCAGGGTCTTTGCAGGAAACCTCAGGGGAAGCACAGGGCCAGATGCGGGAGGAATGAGACATGATTTCAGGACTGATGGGAGCCATCGCGGGCTTTATAACCCATGCGATCAGTTCCATGGGCTATGCCGGGATCGCTGCGCTGATGGCGATCGAATCCGCCTGTATCCCGCTCCCATCAGAAGTGATCATGCCCTTCTCGGGCTATCTCGCCTCGAAAGGTCAGTTCTCTCTGCTTTTGGTCGCCACCGTTGGCGCAATCGGCTGCAATATCGGGTCGACCCTCGCCTATTTCGTTGGTGCTTACGGCGGTCGCCGCGCCGTCGAACGTTGGGGGCGATACATTTTGCTCAGCCACTCGGATCTGGACCGGGCCGATCGCTGGTTCTCCCGCTATGGCAGCGCCGCGGTCTTTGTCTCGAGGCTCTTGCCGCTGGTGCGGACCTTCATCTCCCTCCCGGCCGGAATCGCTCGGATGCCGTTCTGGAAGTTCCAGATTTACACGTTCATCGGATCTTGGTCCTGGTGCCTCGTCCTCGCCTATGTCGGCCTCAAGCTCGGCCAAGCGTGGGACAAAAGCCCGGCCCTGCGCAACACCATGCACGCCCTCAATGGCGTGGTGCTCGTTGCGATCCTGATCGGGGTCGGCTTCTACGTCCGGCGCTTTTTCAAAAGTCGTGAGGCGTAACTGTTCGGTGCAGCCGCGTAGTCCAGCGAGCTGGTGCGATGCCCGCAGGACCGACGCAGGGTGTCGCGGCCACGGCTATCGTAGGCTTCTGGACCTGTCCTCCAGCGCCAATCATGCCGAACCCCATGGGCGGCATTTGCCCCGGATCGCCCATTGAATTGTCGCCCTTGTCCCAGAGCGACGCCTTCACGGAAGGCCTACATCAGTCCAAACTGCAAGGCGATGGCAACAGCCTCCGCTATGGTCCGTGCCCCGAGTTTGCGGCGGAGATTGGCGCTATGCAGATCGACTGTCGGAATGGCGATGTCGAGATCATTGGCGAGTTGGTCCCGCCTGCGGCCCCGGATCATTCCCTGAAGAACGTCCCGCTCGCGTGGCGTGAGCCGCATCTTCTCACGTGGGGCCGCGACCAGATTTCGCATTCCATCCTCTTCCTCGCTCGTCGCGATAACCCAGACCTTCCGGCCCCCGTCAGTTCGCGGCAGCAGGTTCAGCCTCAGTTTCGGTATAATTCGCCCGTCAGTCGCGCGCATTTGAGGTAGGTCGAGCGCGCCTGCCTGGCTCTTCACCGCATCTGTCGACCGTCCGATGGCTTGGCGCAAAACCCCGTGCATCGGCCCGCGTGACCGTAATTTCCGTTCGAAGTCGAGCACCAGCAGCGGATGAAGATCGAGCAGCAGCTCGGCTTTCCCGTTCATCCGCACGAGCCGCCCTTCGTGGTCGAGCTCGAAGATCGGGGCGTCATCAAGCAGGCTACGGTCGGGCGCGGTGACCTGCTGGATACTGGCGCGATGCAGCTCCCGGCGGATCTTGTGCAGCCGTCCCAGATCCTGGACATGCAAACCGAGAGTCTCCACCTCGGGATCGGTGAAATCGCCCCCGCGCTTGCCCTTGTGGAAGGCCGTGGCGACCAGACCGTCGCGAGTGCTCTGCATCATCGCGAGACACCAGTAGCGATCGACACCGTTCTTAACGATGAAATCGTTATACATTTCGCTGCGCTCGAACTCCTGAGCGCTCACGTGGTTCGACAAACGAAACAGGCCTGTGCCGCACTTCTCCGGCGTACCGTGCGCCAACCACGGATCGTGACCTTCGAACGAATTGTAATCGAGATTGGCATCCGCCTGCGTTCCGGCGGTGATTTCCCGATAATCGCCGGGATGGAGCCAGATGAAGACAGCGGACGGGATTCCGATCACCTGCGCGAGCATGTTTGGCAGCGCGGTGAAAAGCTCGTCATCGAGCGCGGCATCATAAATTTCGTGATGCGATATGAAACGTGGCATCGTGTCAGGTCAGCCGGCGCAGTCGGGTCAAATCTAAAATTGCGTGCGTTTCTCGAAAAACGACGCGCCGCGGATCGAAACTCGGCATGGCCCCCCCAAAACTCTTCAAATCAAAGCCAAACCGACCGCCGAGCAATGCGCCGAGAAAAACACTGAAGCTAAAATGCTCACCGATTAACATGCGACATAGATGCCGAATTTCGCTCAAAAATCAAGCTTTAGGGACAAAGCGCAATCAACCGAGTTCGTCGTGTAGAGCGCGACATTCGACCGGGTGCGCCGCGCGCTGCAGGTGATCCGGGGCGTTTGACCGAGGATTTTCGCTCGTTTCAATTCGAGGCTCAGCCCGAGGCTCGCGGTCCGGTCCCGACGGTGCACCCCGACGATCGGAAAGGCGGCGTCATAGCGGCGCTCTCCGTAACTGAGCGACAGCCCCCCACGAACTCCGTCGAAAAGCGGTCGGTCGAAGCCCACGCGCAACTCAGCGCCGGAATAGCGGTGGTAATCCTTTCGCGGCAAGGCGCGTTCCAGCCGCAGGCCATAGCTCAGGGCGCTACGTTGCCCCAATCTCGTTCGGCGCGCGAGGTCCACGAAATATCTCGGGCCCGTCAGGTAGGGCTTCTCGCTGTAGCTGGCATACTCGCCGTCCAGCCGGAAAACCGTGCGCCCGCCCCCTGCGGACCGCCACACTTTCGCGAACCGCACTCCGCGTGTGAGGTTGTCCGACGTGATATCCTGCGACCCGCCGCCATAGCGCCGGTCGCGCAAAAACGCCTCGACCGACCAAGGCGCACCCCCGCCGAGATGCTCGTAACGCAGGGCGAGCCCGGGCTCCGAATAGCGCAAAATCGCGGTGTGATACCAAGCCCCCGCATAGGAGGCGCGCAACCGGATGCGATGCCCCGGGCGCGGCTGAACGAACCAGTCGAGGTTCGCGCCATAGCCGAGCCCGACCCCGGAAGTCTCGTTGCCGCCGTCGTTGATCAAGAACGTGCCGAAATCGGTCACCAGATACCGTTCGGAGGCGACGTGATCGACATTGCTGCTCGGCAAGATCGAGGCCGTGGCGGAAAAGCGAAACGGATGCGCCCGATCCAACGCCTGCCATGCCGCGAGAAGCGCCGCTTCGTGCTTTGGATCCTTGGCGAGCGCGTAACGCAGGAACGCTTCGTTGCGGCGAACGGAGCCAAGCTTGGTGAAGCTCTGCTCCAACCCGGTTTGCGCAGGGGTGAATTCCGGATGGCGCGCCGCGATTTCTCCGAAAATCAGAAGCGCCCGCCCCGGTTTGCCCTGCGCGAGCTGCGCATTCGCCACGCCGAGCCAATCCGATACCGTCTGTTCCGCAAAGCTGCGCGACGGTGAGAGCAGACAGACGACAAGCGCGAAGGCGAGCCAGATCAGGAGGAAGGAAGAACGGTATCGCATCGCGCTTGTCGTTTGCCTCTCGGCGAGACGGAAAGAGACCGGGCGCAGAACGCCCGGCCTGTGCAGGAAAAGCCCCGCCTTAGTTCTCGGTGGCGTAATAATTGCCGTCGACGTTCTGGACGTCAGAGCCGTCAGTCATCGTCCCGGAGATATCGCCCACCGCAGTCAGCGTGCCCGCGTCGTCATAGAAACTGCCGGTCATATCCAGAGCGAAGTCGGCGCCCGCAGAGGAGCCATCCGACATCGTACCCGTCGCGGTCGCGCTCATGTCCGAGCTCGAAACCGTGCCCGCAACGTCGAGCGAGCCTGTCACATCGGCTTCCTTGGTCAGGACGTCGCCGCTATAGATGCCGAAATTGGACCCTTTGCCGGTCAGCGTCCCCGCGTCGAAATCGACATCCATCGCCAGTTCCCCCATCACGGTCGTGGTCGGGTCGTCGGGATTGACGTTGCTCACGCCCATATAGCCCGACATCGACGCCTGCCCCGTCGGCACGGTCGTCGTCAGGTCGCCCGTACCGATCCTGTCCGCGTAGTCGGAATAGGTTGCTTCGACGTTTTGCGCCTCTGCCGAGGTCAGCGCCGCGGAGGATCCGTTGCTGCTGTTACATGCGGCCAGCGCAAGACAGGCGGCTGACGCCGCGAGCGCGAATTTGAATGTCATGAGAATACCCCGATTTATTGGTGTTTTGTCACGGCCCAAACACACGAACCGATCACGCGCATTTCACGTCACAGTCCCCCGCGCGCGCAATCTATGAGAAACTATAGGGTTCAGCGCGATCTTGGCTTGGCCGCCGCGAAATCGTTCAACGTAATGCAGCAAGCTGCGCCAATGCTTCAGGAACAGACAAACGCGAAAGAGCCTTTTGACAGCCTCAATCTCCGCAATAGTCATGCAGTGATCCAACTGTTAATGGGGCCGAAGCATCATCCAAAGTCGACGAGAACATCCGGAAGCCGAACCGAGATAGATAATTCGAAGCTGACCTTCGCCGCTCAGGCCATAGATGTCCGCTAAGGGCCGAGATTTCCCCTCTCGCCAAAGGGGGAGCATGGATATTAGCTGCACCCGGCACGAATGGCCGGTCCCATCCTCAGACAGTTTGGGCAGTCCGCCGCATGACGTGCCGTCCCTGATCACCATGCAAGCGGGCGGAGCAGGCGTAAACTCGGCGAGCAATCTTCTTCGTCCGTTTCTCATAAAATGCTAGAATTCGCTGTGTCCCCAAGGATTTCGACGGGGGCGAAGGAAATCTGGACTGCAGGGAGCGAGGCTCGGCGATGGAAGCGACAACGGAACGACATCACATCGTCGGCGGCGGTATCGCGGGCCTTGCCACGGCGGTCTTTCTGCTACGCGACGCGGACGTGGATGGCGCGGCGATCCATGTCTACGAACAACTCGGCACCGCGGGCGGTTCGCTGGACGGATCGGGCGATGGCGAGGACGGGTATCTTGTCCGCGGCGGCCGGATGTTCGAGGAGCATTTCGCCTGCACGTTCGATCTGCTCAGCTCGATCCCCTCGGCCGACGATCCCGCCACCTCGGCAGCACAGGACATCTTCGCCTTCAACCGCATGGTGCCCGGCTCGGCCAATTGCCGCATCGTGCGCGGCGGCAAACCCGCAGAGGACCGTTTTGACCTAACGCTCACGGCGCAGGACATCGTCGATATCAACCGCCTGATCCTGCATCGCGAAAGCACGCTCGGAGCCCAGACGATCGAGGACTGGTTCCAGCCCACCTTTCTGGACAGCAACTTCTGGCTGATGTGGTCGACGATGTTCTCCTTCCAACCATGGCATTCCGTGGTCGAGATGCGGCGCTACCTGCGACGGTTCATCCATCTCTTTCCCGGTTTCACCCGGATCGCCGGCATCCTGCGCACCCGCTACAATCAGTATGACTCCCTGATCGCGCCAATCGTGAGCTGGCTGCGCGACCGAGGCGTGCAAATCGTCACCGGCAGGCAGGTTGTCGACGTGCGGATCGAGGGCTCGCGGCAGGACCGCCGCGTCAGCGCGCTGGCCTTTTCCAGCGGCGAGGAGATACCGGTCGCCGAGACCGACAAGGTCTATCTCACGCTCGGCTCGATGACCGATGCCTCGGTGACCGGATCGAACGACCGCGCGCCCAGCTGCGATGACCGCGAGGGCGGTGCCTGGACGCTGTGGCGAAAGCTGGCGGCGGAACATGAGGGCTTCGGCCGCCCGGAGGTGTTCTGCGGCGAGACTGACAAGACCGCGTGGCATTCCTTCACGGTCACGCTCGACAGTCCCGACTTCTTCGAGTTCATGGAAGATTTCACCGGCAACCGCACGGGCACGGGCGGGCTCGTGACCTTCGCGGATTCGGGCTGGACGCTCTCGATCGTGCTCTTCCACCAACCCCATTTCCGCGGCCAGAAACACGGCACCTATGTCTTCTGGGGATATGGCCTGCGCGGAGATCGTCCCGGCAACTTCACCACGAAACCGATGTGGGAGGCGACCGGCGACGAGATCCTGACCGAGCTGTTCGGCCATATGGGCCTGACGCCCGAACAGCAGGGCTGGTTCAAGACCGCCCGCGTGATCCCCTGCCGGATGCCGTTCATCACGAGCCAGTTCATGCCGCGTCAGCCCGGGGATCGCCCCGACACCCGACCCAGCGGCGCCAGCAACTTCGCGATCATCGGGCAATTCTGCGAACTCCCGCGCGACTGCGTCTTCACGGTGGAATATTCCGTCCGCTCGGCCCGGGCCGCGGTGGCGAGCCTGACGGGACGGATCACACCTCCCCCGCCGGTCGCACGCACGGACCTCGACCCCAAAGTGCTCTTCAACGCCACGCGGGTGCTGATGGGCATGTAGCCCTTCGGAACGTGCGGCCTGTGGCCAATGCCGGCACGGTCTGCCACAGCCTTCGATTACGCGCTGACCGGAACGGCGACGCGGCTCAGGAGGCGAGCTTTTTCTCGGCTGCGAAGGGGCTGAGGCCCAGCCATTTCTGCATCGAGGCCACCACGTCTCGGGACCCGATAAGGTCGAGCTTGCGGGCGGCCTTCGACACGGTCGTGAGGCCCATCCAGATCTCTGTCATCGTGCGCAAATCCGTCGTGACAAAGAGGTCGACATCGAACCCCGGATCGACCTGACACAGATCGACATCGCCGCTCGCCTCCACGATCAGCCACCACGAGGATTTCGACGCCGCGAGTTCGGGGAAGTGGAAATTCAGGATAGTCCGGCCTGGAGGAAGCGGTGAAGGATCGAGATTGCGGCGCATGTCCCACATCAGCAGCGACACATCGAGCCGCTCCAGAGACGGCTCGGATTCCACCCATTTCTGCCCCCAGATCCCGAAGGCCTCGACGAGCGGCAGCAGGTCCTTTCCCGCATCGGTCAGAAGGTAGTCGACCGCTTGAGTGCCCTCGACCGGGTGTCTCTCGACGATCCCGGCTGCCTCCAGTTCCCGCAGGCGCTGCGCAAGCAGCGTGCGCGACATGCGCGGGACACCTCGCCTGATATCGTTGAAGCGGGTCGATCCGGCCACGAGTTCGCGCACGAGGACCATCGTCCACCGGGTGCAGAGGATTTCGGCGGCCATCGCGACCGGACAGAACTGGAAATAGCTGGCGTTGGACATCGGAGATCTCCTCCATGGCTTTTCCCAGCATAGCGCAAATTGCGCTTCTTGTATCCAACTCTGTGCCCACACCCTGTGCCCGAGCGGGCCGGTCCAGTTTCGCCACTGGTTTGAGACCCGCGGCGCGCTCATCCTTTCAGAACCGCAAACAATCGAACGCGGCAGACGCGCGAGGGGTGGATCGCGTCGCTGTGCGCCATGATCTCACAGGGAGAAAGACATGTCGGATATCATTGAAATGAACGGGCTGGACGGCACGCGCAAGAAGATCACCGGCGCGGACCGGGAGGCCCTTGGAGCCGCTCTGCGCGGCAAGGCCCTGATCGAGGGAGATGAGGGCTATGACACCGCGCGGTCGATCTGGAACGGGATGATCGATCGCAAACCGGGGCTCGTCGTGCATGCGATGGGAGCCAGCGACATTCAGGCCGCGGTCGCCTTTGCCAAGGATAAAGGGCTTCGGATGGCCGTTCGGTCCGGCGGCCACCAGATTGCCGGTCTCGCAGTCGAGGACGGCTCGCTGATGCTGGACCTGTCGGGCATGCGCTCGGTTCACGTCGATCCTGAGGCCGGAACCGTCCGGGCCGAGCCGGGCGCGACACTGGGCGATGTCGATCGCGAGTCGCAGGTGCATGGGCTTGCCGTGCCTGTCGGCGTGAACTCGACAACCGGGATCGCGGGGCTGACACTTGGCGGCGGCTTCGGCTGGATCACCCGGAAATACGGGATGACCATCGACAACCTCTTGTCGGCCGATGTGGTGCTGGCCGATGGGCGCTGCGTCAAGGCGTCGAAGACGGAGCATCCGGACCTTTTCTGGGCGCTGTGCGGCGGGGGCGGCAATTTCGGGGTGGTGTCCTCCTTCGAATTCCAGGGCCACGCAATCGGCACCGAGGTTCTGTCCGGCCTCGTCATCCATCCCTTCGCGGAGGCTGCCACTCTGCTGCCGAAATTCCAGGAGATATGCGACAAGGCGCCGGACGAGCTGACGGTCTGGTCGGTCCTGCGCAAGGCGCCGCCCCTGCCCTTCCTGCCGGAAGACTGGCACGGGCGAGAGGTGCTGATCTTCGCGGCCTGCTACGTCGGCGACATGGCCAAGGGCGAAGAGGCGATGCGCGAGCTGCGCGCCCTCGGCACGCCCATTGTCGATGTGATCGGCCCGCATCCCTTCACCGGCTGGCAGGCGGCCTTCGATCCGCTGCTGACGCCCGGCGCGCGCAATTACTGGAAGAGCCGGGACTTCCTGAAGCTCGGCCCCGGCACGATGGAGGCGATACTCGGCGCGGTCGAGGAGCTTCCCGATCCGCAATGCGAGATCTTCATCGCCCATGTCGGCGGCGCGATGGCCCGCGTCCCGTCGGACGCGACCGCCTATCCGCAGCGCGACAGCCACTTCACCATGAACGTTCACACCCGCTGGGAGGACGCGGCGAAGGACAAGGCCTGCATCGCTTGGGCGCGCGATCTGTTCAACGCAACGGCAGCGGATGCGGCGCCCAGTGTCTACGTGAACTTCCTGCCAGCGGATGACGCGGATCGCCTTGCCGAGGCCTATGGCGGCAACCTCAACCGGCTGCAGGAGATCAAGGCGCGCTACGACCCTACGAACCTCTTCCGGGTCAATCACAACATCCAGCCGCAGCGTGTGCAGCAGGCCGCGCAATGAAGCCTCATCCCGGGCGCGACCCAGCGCCCGGGGTCCAAGCAGCAAACACTTCGGATAGCGAACAAGGAGCAAGAACGATGGAACAGACCCTCTACGACCGGCTGGGCGGAAAGCCCGGGATCAAGGCGCTCGTCGACGATGTCCTCGAGGCGCATATGGTAAACCCCGCAATCAGCGCCCGTTTCCTGCCATACCGCGAAAGGCCAGACGACCTGAACGACGCCAAGGCCCAACTCTGCGCTTTCTTCGGCGCAGGCAGTGGCGGCCCCGAGCAATATACCGGGCGTGACATGGTGGCGGCGCATCGCGGCATGAATATCAGCACCGGCGAATACATGGCCGCAATCGACGACATCATGTCGGTCCTCGCCGCGCATGAGATCGACGAGATGACCCGCAAGGACGTGCTGATGATCGGCTATTCTCTCAAGGGCGACATTACGAACCAATGAACGTGTTCGACCGGGGTGGCTGTGTTGTCAATATTCGGACGCAGCTACGGGAACCTCGCTGCCTTTTACGCTCCGGTTAGTCGGCACTGACACTCGGCGTGCCAAGCTCAGGCGACCAATACCTCGAAGTATTGGTATTTCGACTCCAATTCGGCTGGCACCTTCTGGCTGGCCGGAGCTAATCTCGAGATGTGCTAAGAACACTTGGTGAACGCAGCCAAGCCAACCCTTCTGTCAAGCCGAGCGATTTTTCGGCTCGATAGCGTGATCGGACTACCGAAAATACCTTGCCGCGCCGAAATCGAACACCCATCCTTAGGACATCCAACTGTGGCAAAAACCACGGGACTACGCAGAAAACCCTTAACGACTTCAACTTCTTAAGACTGAATCCAAGACAGCCCCGTTCCCTGCCGCCGGAGCCAAATCTCACGCAGGAGACTGACTTCAGAGAGAAAAACCCAGAGTTCGCTCCGGGCTTTCTTTTTTCTGGCTTCCCGAAGGCACAAACGCGGCACGCTCCAAGGCACATTTGCGGCACGGACCGACGGAGCCGCGCCGGGGGCTTACTGCGCGTCGCGCGCCGCC
>NZ_DFRG01000282.1:6531-7193 GCF_002378135.1 Thioclava sp. UBA3469 | reverse complement strand
AGATCCGGTCCCTGATGGGATCGTGGGGCGGCGAAATTCGCGCCCGGATCGAACGCGCCAAGCAAACGCCCTCCGGCGCAGGTGCGGGCCGCGTGGTCGTCGCGTTGAACATCGCGCGCGACGGGCGGCTCATCGGCGCGTCGGTTGCGCAAAGCTCGGGCAATGCGGCGCTCGACCGGGCGGCGCTCGACGCCGTGCGTCGGGCGGGCCGTTTCCCCGCAGCGCCGCAAGGCTTGGGCAAACCCAGCTACAGCTTCTCCTTGCCGATGGCCTTCCGCTGAGCGCGGCTTGCACCCGCCGGCAAGGCGAGGCAGGGTGCGCGCAACCAAGGAGCGAGCATGCCGATCAAGAACCGTTTTGCCGAGATGCACGCGGAAGCCACCGCATGGCGGCACGATTTTCACCGCAATCCCGAACTGCTTTACGATCTGCCGCGCACCTCCGGCCGCGTGGCCGAGCTGCTGCGCGAATTCGGCTGCGATGAGCTGGTCGAGGGGATCGGGCGGACGGGTGTCGTCGGCGTGATCGAAGGGCAAGGCGCGCGCCAGGGCGGGCTACGCTGCGTCGGGCTGCGCGCCGACATGGATGCGTTGCCGATCCGGGAGAAAACCGGTGCCGAACATGCCTCCGAGGTCGAGGGCAAGATGCATGCCTGCGGCCAT
>NZ_DFRG01000282.1:0-6218 GCF_002378135.1 Thioclava sp. UBA3469 | reverse complement strand
CATGCCTGCGGCCATGACGGGCACACTTCGACCCTGCTGGCAGCGGCGAAATACCTCTGCGAAACGCGGGCCTTCGCGGGTCGTGCCGTGGTGATCTTCCAGCCCGCCGAAGAGGGCGGGGCCGGGGCCAAGGCGATGATCGAAGACGGTCTGATGGAGCGTTTCGGCATCGAAGAGGTCTATGCGCTGCACAACATGCCGGGGATGGAAGCGGGCAGCTTTGGCATCCGGCCCGATGCGATGATGGCGGCGGCGGATTTCTTCGACATCGTGTTGACCGGCAAGGGCGGCCATGCGGCGAAACCTCAGGAAGTGATCGACCCGGTGCCGATTTCCGCCCACCTGATCCTCGCGCTGCAAAGCATCGTGTCCCGCGCGACCGATCCGTTGGAGGAGATCGTGCTGTCGGTCACGACGCTGGAGACCGACTCGAAAGCGCTCAACGTGATCGGCAATTCGGTGAGCCTTGGCGGGACCGTGCGCACGATGAGCGCCGAGACCCGCGATCTGGCCGAGCGCCGCCTGCGCGAGATCGCGCAGGGGGTGGCTGCGACCCATGAGGCGACGGCAGAGGTCGACTACCGGCGCGGCTATCCCGTCACCCGCAATGATGCGGCGGCGGCCGAGGTCGCAGCGCAGGTGGCCGAGGCCGTGGCAGGCACCTGCGATCGCAACGTCGACCCGATGATGGGGGCGGAGGATTTCGCCTATATGCTGGAGGTGCGCCCCGGGGCCTATGGCTTCATCGGCAATGGCCCCAGCGCGCCGCTTCATCACGCGGAATACGATTTCAACGACGCGATACTGCCTGCGGGCGCAAGCTGGTTCGTCGGCATGATCGAGGCGCGTCTGCCTGCCGAGTGAGCCTCAGCGCATCACCATCACCGCGCATTTCGCATGGCGCACGACGCGCGAGGCGGTCGAGCCGATCAGGTAATCGCCAAAGCCCGGACGGTGCGACGCGATCACGATGCAATCGGCCCCAATATGTTCGGCGTAGTTCAGGATTTCATGGCCGGGCTGACCTTCGACAATCGCCCAGGCGCCTGCGTCGAACTCCGCCGCGCGCGTGGCGAGGTCATGCTCCAGCGTCTTGCGCAATTCCTCGGCATAACCCTCGGGCATGTAGTTGATCGCATAGGCGGGGACGTCTTCCATCACATGCAGCAAGGTGATGCGCGCCCCGTCGCCTGCCAGCGCCCGCGCGACATTGAGCGCGGCATCTGGGTTGTGATCTTCGTCGAAGGCGACGGGCACGAGAATGTTGGAATACATTGGTTTGGCTCCCTTTCTTTGTCGGGAGCCTGCCAGACGGTCTGGCCCGTCGCATTGATTTGAGTCACGCCGGAGGGGAGCCGCGCCACCAAATTCGCGTGAGTTGCCCGAGACCTGCGCCGCGCGCGCAGCCGACGCAGGTTTGGTGAGGCTCAGCCGCCGGTATGGCTCATGTGGCGCGACATCTGGCCCGAGACGGTCTGGCGCGAATAGTCGAAATCATGGCCTTTAGGCTTGCGCGAGATCGCCTCGCGGATCGCGGCTTCCAGCGCGGCATCGTCCTCGCTGGCTCGCAGGGGCGCGCGCAGATCGGCGTTGTCCTCCTGGCCGAGGCACATGAACAGCTCGCCCGTGCAGGTCACCCGCACGCGGTTGCAGTTCTCGCAGAAATTATGCGTCAGCGGCGTGATGAAGCCGACCTTCTGACCGCTTTCCTCCAGCCGGACGTAGCGCGCAGGCCCACCGGTTGATTCCGCCAGATCGGTCAGGGTAAAGCGTTCGGCCATCGCCTTGCGCACATCCGAGAGCGGCCAGTATTGATCGAGCCGCAGATCGTCGCCCATCTCGCCCATCGGCATCACTTCGATAAAGGTCAGATCGAAGCCCTCCGCCGCGCACCAGTCGATCAGGGTGAACAGCTCGTCCTCGTTGAAGCCCTTCAGCGCGACCGTGTTGATCTTGACCTTGAGACCCGCGCGTTTCGCGGCCTCCAGACCTTTGAGCACCTGTTCGAGCCGTCCCCAGCGCGTGATCTTCGCGAATTTGTCGGCATCGAGCGTATCGAGCGAGACGTTGATCCGCTTCATGCCCAGTGCCGCGAGATCATCGGCGAATTTCGCAAGCTGCGAACCGTTGGTGGTCAGCGTCAGCTCGCGCAGATCCCCGGTCTCCAGATGCCGCGAGATCGAGCGGAAGAAGGTCATGATATCACGCCGCACCAGCGGCTCGCCCCCGGTGATGCGCAGCTTCTTCACGCCGAGGCGGATGAAGGTCGAGCAGAGCCGGTCCAGTTCTTCGAGCGTGAGCAGTTCCTTTTTCGGCAGGAACTGCATGTGTTCGGCCATGCAATAGGTGCAGCGAAAATCGCAGCGGTCGGTGACCGAAACCCGCAAATAGTCGATCGGGCGGGCGAAGGGGTCGATGAGGGGCGTGTTATCCATGGTGCGGAAAGTAAGGCGCGGTGGACGGGGCGGCAAGGGGCGTCGCGTGGATCACGTGCGGGCAGGGCGCAGAGCAGGGGGTGGCAGTCGCCTCGGACTGGGCATAGGCTCGACGAAATTTTAAGGAGATTTCGAATGCGCAAACCCCTCTCCCGCCCGATCTTGGCGCTCACGCTGATGATGCCGATGGCGGGCTGCGCCACGCTGGGACTCAACGGCCCAAACGCCTCGGGTCCGGCGACCACGGCAGCCCCCGACGCCGCCGCTCCGGTCGCGACGCCGGTTCCGAAACCCAGCGCGAAAACCGCCGATTCCTTCGATACGACCACGGCAGAACAGCGCGCCGAGGCGGCGAAGAAGCCCGTGGGCGGCGAGACCAAGCTTGGCACCACCATCGCGAGCCTTGGCGATCCGGCCGATCCGGGCTTTTGGGTGAAGACCGGGCTGGTGAAAAGCGAAACCCCCGGCCGGATCGAAGACCCGAAAACCGGCAAATCCGCGAAGGTGACGCTGATCCCGTCGGGCAAGGCGGCTGGCTCGGGCTCGGAAGTGTCGCTGCCCGCACTGCGCTTGCTCGAGGTGCCGCTGACCGATCTGCCTGAACTCACCGTCTACAAACTGTAAGCAGCGCGATGAACCCTCTGCGCGAGATCGACATTCCGCCGCTCTGGCTTGTGCTCTTCGCGGCGCTGGTCTGGGCGCTGGGGCAGGTCGTTCCGATGCCGTTTCGCTATGATCGCGCGCTCGGGATGATCGCGATCGCGCTTGGGCTTGCACTCATGCTCGCCGCGGTGGGGCAGATGCTGCTTCACCGCACCACCTTCATTCCGCGCCGTGACCCGTCCGACCTCGTGACCTCCGGCGTCTTCGCGCTGTCGCGCAACCCGATCTATCTCGGCGACGCGCTGGTGCTGGCCGGGCTGGCGCTGATCTGGCACGCGCCTTTGGGGCTTCTGCTGGTGCCGGTCTTCATGTGGTTCATCACGCGGCGCTACATTCTCGGCGAGGAAGCCCGGATCGCCGCGCATTTCGGCGACGCTTACACCGCCTACCGCGCCCGGACCCGCCGCTGGCTCTGATCGGGCCGCGGCAAAGTGCTGCGCCCGTCAAAAAAGCTGGTGGCGGTGCAATCGGGTCGCAGCGCAAAATTGACGACCTAACGCTCTGATATTAAACCATAAATAACCCAAAAGTTCGGTATTCAATGGTATACACGAACCGGTGAGGCGCGCCGTGACCGATTAACAAGGTTTTACGGCCCATCGGTGCTTGTGAAACATTATTGCGCGATGCTAAGGAGTACGACGCAAGATTCCGGGTGTGCAGGCCATCGGCTAAACGCACCGCTATCCAAGGGGGAGTTAGAGTGAAAATCGGAGCTCCAAAGGAGATTTTCGAGGGCGAGGCGCGGGTCGCCATGACGCCCGACTCGGCTTTGCAGCTGCAAAAGCTGGGTCATGAGTGCTTCATCGAGACCGGGGCAGGCGTCCGGGCCGGCTTCACAGACGAGGCCTATGAGGCCGCGAACGTGACCGTCATCAAGACCGCCGCCGCGCTGTTCAAAGAGGTGGATTTCGTCATCAAGGTTCGGCCGCCGAGCGATACAGAGGTCAAGCGCCTCAAGCCCGGCCAGACCCTGATCTCGTTCTTCTACCCGGCCCAGAACGAAGAGCTTCTGAAAGCCGCCGAGAAGACCGGTGCGAATGTGATCGCGATGGACATGGTCCCGCGGATTTCGCGCGCGCAGAAGATGGATGCGCTGTCGTCGATGGCCAATATCGCGGGCTACCGTGCGGTGCTGGAGGCAGGCAACAACTTTGGCCGCTTCTTCACCGGTCAGGTGACGGCGGCAGGTAAGGTTCCGCCGGCGAAAGTGCTCGTGGTGGGTGCAGGCGTCGCGGGTCTCGCCGCGATCGGTGCGTCGACCTCGCTGGGTGCGATCACCTACGCCTTCGACGTGCGTCCCGAAGTGGCCGAGCAGATCGAGTCGATGGGCGCCGAGTTCGTCTATCTCGACTTTGAGGAGGCCGCGAAAGACGGGGCCGAGACGGGCGGCTATGCTGCGCCGTCCTCGCCTGAGTTCCGCGAAGCCCAGCTTGCGAAATTCCGCGAACTGGCGCCCGATATCGACATCGTCATCACCACCGCGCTGATCCCGGGCCGCGACGCCCCGGTGCTCTGGACCAAGGACATGGTCGAGGCGATGAAGCCCGGTTCCGTGATCGTGGACCTCGCCGCCGAGCGCGGTGGCAACTGCGAACTGACCGTGCCGGACCAGAAGATCGTGAGCGACAATGGCGTGACCATCGTCGGCTATACCGATTTCCCGAGCCGCATGGCGACGCAGAGCTCCACGCTCTACTCGACCAACATCCGTCACATGATGACGGACCTGACGCCCGAGAAGGACGGTGTCGTCGTCCATGACATGGAAGACGATGTGATCCGCGGTGCGACTGTGGCCTATCAGGGCGAGATCACCTTCCCGCCGCCGAAACCCAAGGTGGCCGCGATCGCGGCGCAAAAGCCGAAGGAAAAGGCCAAGGAGCTGACGCCGGAAGAGAAGCGCGCCGCCGAGGTGGCCGAGTTCAAGAAGCAGACCCGCAACCAGGTGACGCTGCTCGCCGTGGGCGCGATCGTGCTTCTGGGCGTGGGCCTCGTGGCGCCGGCCAGCTTCATGCAGCACTTCATCGTCTTCGTGCTCAGCTGTTTCGTGGGCTTCCAGGTGATCTGGAACGTCTCGCACTCGCTGCACACGCCGCTGATGGCTGTGACCAATGCGATCTCGTCGATCATCATCCTCGGCGCGCTGTTGCAGATCGGATCGGGCTCGTGGCTCGTGATCCTGCTTGCTGCGCTGTCGGTGTTCATGGCCGGGATCAACATCTTCGGTGGCTTCATGGTCACCCGGCGCATGCTCGCCATGTTCCAGAAGTCGTAAGAGGGGGAGAGCGTAATGGAAAACGGATTCTCGACCGCCGCCTATGTCGTCGCGGCAGTTCTCTTCATCCTCTCGCTGGGCGGCCTTTCGGGGCAGGAAAGCGCGAAACGGGCCGTGTGGTATGGCATCGTCGGCATGGGCCTTGCGGTTCTGGCGACGCTGATCGGCCCCGGCTCGGGGCTGTGGCTTCTCTCGGTCATCCTGATCGCGGCCGGTGGCATCATCGGCTGGTTCGTCGCGAACCGGGTGCAGATGACGGAAATGCCGCAGCTTGTGGCGGCGATGCACTCGCTGGTCGGTCTCGCCGCCGTCTTCGTGGGCTACAACGCCTATATCGAGATGGCGCGCGTCGGCGCGATGGGCATGGAAGAACAGCACGCGCTGAAAGGCTTTGCCGCTCTGATCGCGCATAAGACGCCGGTCGAGCTGTCGATCCTGCGCGTCGAGCTGTTCCTTGGCGTGTTCATCGGGGCCGTGACCTTCACCGGGTCGGTCGTGGCCTTCGGCAAGCTCGCGGGCAAGGTGACCTCGAAGGCGACCAAGCTGCCGGGCGGGCATATGCTCAACGCCGCAGCCGCGATCCTCTCGGTGATCCTGCTGATCCTGTTCATCAACGGGGCAGGCGCTTGGGCACTGATCGCGATGACGCTTCTGGCCTTCTTCATCGGTTACCACCTGATCATGGGTATCGGCGGTGCCGATATGCCGGTCGTGGTGTCGATGCTGAACTCCTATTCGGGCTGGGCCGCGGCGGCGATCGGCTTCTCGCTGGGCAACGATCTTCTGATCGTGGTCGGCGCGCTGGTCGGCTCCTCGGGTGCGATCCTGTCCTACATCATGTG
>NZ_DFRG01000149.1:0-15771 GCF_002378135.1 Thioclava sp. UBA3469 | reverse complement strand
GAACTGGCCCATGATCTCGGGCTTCTCGGGATTGCCGAAGTTCAGGTTGTCGGTGGAGGCCAGCGGCTTGGCGCCCACGGCGGTCAGGTTGCGATAGGCTTCGGCCACCGCTTGCTTGCCGCCCTCAAAGGGGTTCGCCTTGACGTAGCGCGGGGTCACATCGGCGGTGAAGGCCAGCGCCTTGTCGGTGCCGTGCACGCGTACGACGCCCGCGCCGAGACCCGGACGGCGCACCGTGTCGCCCATCACCTGCGTGTCGTATTGCTCATAGACCCAGGACTTGTGCGCGTAGTTCGGCGAGCCGATCAGCGCTTTCAGCGCATCGATCGCACCGATCTCGGGTAGCGCCTCGCCAGCGGTCGCGACGGGCGTCTCGACCCAAGGGCGATCGTATTCGGGGGCTTCCGAGGACAGTTTCGACAGCGGAACGTCGGCTTTCACCTCGTTGCCATGCATGATCAGGAAGCGGTCCTCCGCGATGGTCTCGCCGACGATGGCGAAATCGAGATCCCATTTCACGAAGATCTCGCGCGCGATGTCTTCCTTCTCGGGGTTGAGGACCATGAGCATCCGCTCCTGGCTCTCCGACAGCATCATCTCATAGGCGGTCATCGCAGCTTCGCGCTGCGGCACCGCATTGAGGTTGAGCTTCACGCCCAGCCCGCCCTTGTCGCCCATCTCGACCGCCGAACAGGTCAGGCCCGCGGCCCCCATGTCCTGAATGGAGATCACCGCGCCGGTCTGCATCAGCTCGAGGCAGGCTTCCATCAAGCATTTCTCGGTGAAGGGGTCGCCGACCTGAACGGTGGGGCGCTTTTCCTCGATTGTGTCGTCGAACTCGGCCGAGGCCATGGTCGCGCCGCCGACGCCGTCGCGACCCGTCTTGGCACCCAGATAGACGACCGGCATGCCGATGCCCGACGCGGCTGAGTAGAAAATCTTGTCGGCATCCGCGAGGCCCGCCGCGAAGGCGTTCACGAGGCAGTTGCCGTTATAGGAGGGGTGGAAGCGCACTTCGCCGCCCACGTTCGGCACGCCGAAGCAGTTGCCGTAGCTGCCCACGCCCTCGACCACGCCTTTTACGATATGGGAGGTTTTCGGGTGGTCGGGCATCCCGAAGCTCAGGCTGTCCATCGCGGCCACCGGGCGTGCGCCCATGGTGAACACGTCGCGCAGGATGCCGCCCACGCCGGTCGCTGCACCCTGATGCGGTTCGATATAGGAGGGGTGGTTGTGGCTCTCCATCTTGAAGACCACGGCCTGCCCGTCGCCGATATCGACAACGCCCGCATTCTCGCCCGGACCGCAGATGACCTGATCGCCCTCGGTGTGCAGCGTGCGCAGCCATTTCTTCGACGACTTGTAGGAGCAGTGCTCGTTCCACATCGCCGAGAAGATCCCGAGCTCGGTGAAAGTCGGCTCGCGTCCGATGATCTCGAGGATCCGGTCGTACTCGTCGGGTTTCAGGCCATGGGCTGCGATGAGATCAGGCGTGATCTGCGGCTCGTTCATGAGGATCCTCCGGCATCGGCTTCGCCGCCCCTATTAGGCGAATATGTGCAGGGGGAAAAGAGAGGCCGGACGTTGCGGAAAGAAAAAACGCGAGGCCCGAAGGCCCCGCGTCGTAAAAGCGCGTATCAGGTGTCGCCCGGATTACGAGCGCATGTCCACCTGCGTCTCGAGATTGGTCAGCAGTTCCGACACGGTCCAGCCGAGCTTGACCTGACCATTGGCGGCTGCGCCTTTCGGCACGTTGATCTTGAAGAGCGACACGGTGGTGTCGAGCTTCGGCGAGGTGCGGATATAGACGGTGTCGTAGCCGTCATTCGCCTCGACCTTCTCGATCATGCCGATGATGTTGCCGTCGACGCTCATCGCCTTGTCTTCGGCATTGGCGGCGGTTTTCATGCCCGTGATGCCGGCTTCGTCGGTCAGCTGGCGCTGCGCGGGGATCATCTCCTCCCCCATCGAGGTGCTGTCGAACTCGGCGGTGCCGGTCTTCACGTCGGTGATGCCGTACTGGTCGGTCGACTCGAAGGTGTTCGACGAGGTCACCGCAGGCGGCGTACCCATCGAGGTTTCCTGACCCGGCACTGCGCCAACGCGATAGTCGGCGATGCCGTAATACTGGCCGTCACCATTGTTCGTGGAGGGCACCTTCGACAGGTCGAGGGCCGAAGCCGAGCCTGCGATGGTCATAGCGCCAAGAAGAGCGGTCGAAGCGGCAAAGATGTTTTTCGCGGTAGTCATAACAGTATCCTTTCAACTGGTTACTCAAGTGCTGCGCCGTTGCTGGCGTCGGGAAAGGAACGGGCTGAGCTGCCGAAAGTTCACTGAAATTTTTGTGAACGATATCGTGGAATTTTAAATGAACCTAAGGGGATAGTTGCGCGTAGGGCGGGGTTTGCGCGGTCGCGAGTGCGTGAGATTTCGTGAGGTCGGGGCTGTTGGGAGGGGCTCTCGCGCCCTGCGTGAAAGCCGCATCTGGGCGTTGGGCAAAAAAAAGGCCGAGCAAAGCTCGGCCAAAGTCCAACAGGGAGGTAGAAGGTGCTGCGCCTTTCGGCACGGCCAACCCTTCTGAGCCTCATTTATGGGCAGTTTGTTAACGCATCAAGGGAAAACATGCTGCGGGCGCATCATGGCCGGTATGCGTTGCGGTAAAGTCGCGGTGCAACCCTAGGTTGAATCTCCCGCCTGGAAGCGCCGATAGTTGGTGATTTCTTCCTGAATGAAGTCGCGGAACGCGGTCACACGGCGCGACGAGCGCAGCTCTTCCGGGTAAGCGAGGAAGATCGGGATCTCGACCGATTCCAGATCGGGCAGCACCCGCTGCAGGTCGTTGAAATCGGCGGTCAGGTAGTCGGGCAGGATGCCGATGCCGATATGGTTCAGCACCGCCTGCAGCACGCCGAAGTAGTTGTTCACCGTCAGCGTCGAGCTTTGATCGAAGGCCAGAACCTGCCGCGCGAGCTGCGCGCCCGCCTGTACCTGCGGAGTGCGCGGGGTCTGGCAGATCAGGCGATGCTTGCGCAGATCCTCGATCTTTTCGGGCGAGCCCCATTTCGCGAGATACTCGGAAGTCGCGTAAAGCCGCATCCGAATGTTGAGCAGGCGCTTACGGATCAGGTCGGCCTGCGCGGGCTCTTTCATGCGCACGGCGACGTCGGCCTCGCGCATCGGCAGGTCGAGAACCCGCTCCTCCAGCATGAGGTCGATTTTCAGATCGGGATACTTCTCGTAAAGCTTGGTCAGGCGCGGCGCGAGCCACAGCGTGCCGAAGCCTGTCGTGGTGGTCACGCGCAGCTCGCCGAAGACTTCTTCTTCGCTGTCACGAATGCGTGCGGAGGCGCTGTCGAGCTTTTTCGCCATCGACGAGGTGGCTTCGAACAGCAATTCGCCCTGCTCGGTGAGAATCAGTCCGCGGGCGTGACGGTGAAAAAGAGTCGTTCCGAGGGCCTCTTCGAGCGCCCGGATCTGTCTGCTCACGGCAGATTGAGACAGGTGCAGTGCGTCGCCGGCATGAGTCAAAGACCCCGCATCGGCCACTGCGTGGAAGATTCTGAGCTTGTCCCAATCCATCAAGGTCACTTTCGCTTTATCATCTGCTGTTCCGCGCAAGTTTCTTTACATTAATCTCGAGGATTTACGAAACCGCTAAGTAACAATTTTCCGCTTTCTAGGTCAGATATTATGACCTACCATGTCTCCATGCCCAGTTAGCAAGGGGAGGTGCTTAATGGGAAGGCAAGAAATATCCCTAGCGGATCGGTTCGACCTTACGAAATCTCCGGTTTTGCTGAACGGGACGCAGGCTTTGGTGCGTCTCGTTCTGGCTCAGGCCGCGCGCGACAAGGCGGCGGGACTGCATACGGCCGGCTATGTGACAGGCTATCGCGGTTCGCCGCTCGGCGCTGTCGATTTGCAGATGGCGCGCGCCAAGACCGTGCTGGAAGAGAGCGATGTTCGCTTCGAGCCGGGCCTGAACGAAGACCTCGCGGCCACCGCGCTGTGGGGCTCGCAGCAGGCGGAATTGCGCGGCGAAGGCAAGTATGACGGCGTTTTCGGCCTCTGGTACGGCAAAGGCCCGGGCGTCGATCGCTCTGGCGATGTGATGCGCCACGCCAATATGGCGGGCACGTCGAAACATGGCGGCGTCCTGATGGCGATGGGCGACGATCACACCGGCGAATCCTCGACCGTGCTGCACCAGTCCGATTGGGCGATGGTCGATGCCTACATGCCGGTTCTGTCGCCCGCGGGCGTGCAGGAAATCCTCGATTTCGGGCTTTACGGCTATGCGCTGAGCCGCTTCGCCGGGGTCTGGGTCGGGCTGAAAACGATGAAGGATACGGTCGAAGCGACGGCAGTCGTCGACGGCGACCCCTTCCGTCAACAATTCGTGATCCCTGACTTCAAGATACCCGAAGGCGGGCTGAACATCCGTCTCGGCGATACGCCGGTGGCTCAAGAAGCGCGGATGATCGACTTCAAACGCTATGCCGCCGAGGCATTCGCCCGCGCAAACCGCATCGACAATCGCGTCTGGGGCAAGCCCGGGGCGAAGATCGGTCTGGTGGCGGCAGGCAAGAACTGGCTCGACCTGACCCATGCGCTCTCGCTGCTGGGGATCGACGAGGCCGAGGCCGAACGGCTCGGCATCACCACCTACAAGATCGGCCAGACCTTCCCGCTCGACATGACCTCGTTCCATGAATGGGCCGAGGGGCTGGAGCTGATCATCGTCGTCGAGGAAAAGCGCAAGCTGATCGAGGTACAGGTCAAGGAGGCGATCTTCGACGACCGTCGTGGCCGCCGCGTCTATGGCTGGCACAAGGGCGATACCTGGGAGAATGGCCGTCAGGTGGAGCTGTTCCCGACGCGCTACGCGCTCGACCCGGTGATGATCGCGCGCAAGCTGGGCGACATCTTCATCGAAGAGGGCCGCGGGACCGACGCGATCAAGGCGGGTATCGAGAAGATCGAAGCCGCCCAACGCGCCGACAACGCGCCGGAGATCGCCACCCGCACGCCGTGGTATTGCTCGGGCTGCCCGCATAACAGCTCGACCAAGGTGCCCGAGGGCGAGCGCGCCTATGCCGGGATCGGCTGCCACTACATGGTGCAGTGGATGGGCCGGAACACCGAAGGCTTCACCCATATGGGCGGCGAGGGCGTGAACTGGGTCGGCGAGGCCCCCTTCTCCACGCGGGAGCATATGTTCCAGAACCTTGGCGACGGCACCTACAACCACTCCGGCGCACAGGCGATCCGGGCGGCTTTGGCGGCCGGCACCAACATCACCTACAAGATCCTGTTCAACGATGCGGTCGCGATGACCGGCGGGCAGGAGAACGAGGGTGGGCTGACCGCGCAGCAGATCGCGTCTGAGATCGTGGCGATGGGCGTGAAGCCGGTCGTGGTGGTCTATGACGAGAAGGAAGAGCTGGACCTGTCCACCTTCCCCGCAGGCGTCGAGAAGGTCGAACGGGCCGAATTGATGGCCGTGCAGAAGCGGCTGGCGAAGACCAAAGGCGTCTCGGCGCTGATCTATGTCCAGACCTGTGCCGCCGAGAAGCGCCGCCGCCGCAAGCGCGGCAAGTTTCCCGATCCGGACAAGCGCGTCTTCATCAACACGGATGTCTGCGAAGGCTGCGGCGATTGCGGGGTGCAGTCGAACTGCGTCTCCATCGTGCCGGAAGAGACCGAGCTGGGCACCAAGCGCGCGATCGACCAGTCGTCCTGCAACAAGGACTTCCGCTGCCTCGACGGGTTCTGCCCGAGCTTTGTGACGCTACACGGCGCGAAGGTGAAGAAGGCAGAGGCGCAGGCGCTTGACCTGCCGGACCTGCCCGAGCCCACACTGCCCGCGATCGACGGCACCCATAACGTGGTGATCACCGGGGTCGGTGGCACGGGTGTTGTGACCATCGGCGCGGTGCTCGCCATGGCTGCCCATATCGACGGTAAGGGCGCGGGCATGATGGAGATGGCCGGTCTCGCCCAGAAGGGCGGGGCGGTGCATATCCACCTGCGCATCGCGAACAAGCCCGAGGATATCTCGGCGATTCGCGTCGCCGTGGGCGAGGCCGATTGCGTGATCGGCGGCGATCTGGTGGTCTCCGCAGGCGCCAAGACGCTGGGGCTGATGACCACGGGCCGCACCGGCGCCGTCATCAACAGCCACGAGATCGTCACCGGCGAATTCACCCGCAACCGCGACTTCCGCCTGCCGGGCGAACAGCTTCGGCTGAGCCTCGAGGCGCGGCTGAAGGACCGCGTGGCCTTTGCCGATACCTCGGAACTGGCGCGGCAGATGCTGGGCGACTCGATCTACTCGAACATGGTCGTGCTGGGGGCTGCGTGGCAGCAAGGCTACGTGCCGCTGACCCTCGAGGCGATCTTCCGGGCGATCGACCTGAACGGTGCCAAACCCGCCGAGAACAAGCGCGCCTTCGATCTGGGGCGCTGGGCGATGGCCTATCCGGAGGAGGCTGCGAAGGCGATGGCGGCGGAGGTCGTGAAGGCCCCGGTCGATCCGATCGAGTTCCGGGCCAACCATCTCGTCGACTACCAGAACAAGCGGCTCGCCAAGCGTTTCCGCAAGCTCGTGGACGAGGCGCCGTCGGAGCTGCGTGAAGCGGTCGCGAAGGGCTATCACAAGCTCTTGGCCTATAAGGACGAATACGAGGTCGCGCGGCTGCATCTGTCCACGGCAGAGAAGGCGCGGGCCGAGTTCGAGGGCGATTTCGAGATGCACTTCCATCTCGCCCCGCCGATCCTGTCCAAGGAAGGCTCGGACGGTCGCCCGAAGAAGCGCGAATTCGGCCCCGGCATGGAGCGCAACTTCCGTCTTCTGGCGAAGCTCAAGGGGCTGCGCGGCACGCCGTTCGATCCCTTCGGTTATGCCGCCGAGCGCAAGATGGAGCGGGCGCTGATCAAGCAATACGAGGCCGACATGGCCGAAGTGCTGCCCAAGGTCACGCCGGAAACGATGGAGATCGCGCGCGAACTGGCCGAGCTGCCGCTGACCATCCGGGGCTTCGGCCCGGTCAAGGCACAGGCCGAGCAAATGGCGGCGAAGCGGCGCGAGGAATTGCTCGCCGCTTTCCGCGCAGGCGGTACTCCGCAGAAAATGGCCGCCGAGTGAGGGCTGTCATCTGAGTGTCGTACCTTCGTGACATGGCGCTGGCAGAGTGAAGCCAGCCCATGTTGCGGAGGTTCGAGATGACCGCCACCCCGATGGCCCCCCGGACGCCTGTCCGCCACGCTACGCAGGAAATTTCCTACGCATGGTCCGCGCGCTCGAAAGGCGCGCGGGTTCTGATCCGCGCGATGGAGAACGCGACCGGGCGGATCGGGTTGATCCGGCGTGCGCGCGGCTACGAGCACGACATCGCGCAAGGCGCGGATTTCTGGCAGGTGATGGCCGAGCGCTACGGGCTGCAGATCGATGTGACCCGCGGCGCGCTGTCGAATATCCCCAAGACGGGGCCGCTCGTGCTGATCGCGAACCATCCTTACGGCATTCTCGACGGGCTGATCATGGGGCTCTTGCTGTCGCGCATCCGCGGCGACTTCCGCATCCTCGCGCATAACGTCTTCAAGCGCGCCGAAGAGATCGACCGGATCATTCTGCCGGTGGATTTCTCCGAGACGAAAGAGGCCATGAAGGCCAATCTGCGCACCCGTTCGGACGCCCTGCGCTACCTCGGCGATGGCGGCGCGATCGGGGTGTTTCCGGGCGGCACGGTTTCGACCGCGGCCAAGCCTTTCGGTGCGCCGATGGATCCGGGCTGGCGCAATTTCACCGCCAAGATGATCGCGAAATCCGATGCGACCGTGGTGCCGGTCTTCTTCGAGGGCCATAACAGTCGTCTGTTCCAGCTGGCGAGCCATCTGCATTACAGCCTGCGCATGGGGCTGATGATCCGCGAGTTCAAACGCCACGCCAATCGGCCGGTGCGGCTTTGCGTCGGTGAGCCGATCCCGCAGGCCGAGCTGGACGCCGTCCGTGAAAGCCCGAAACAGATGATGGATTTCCTGCGCCGTGCGACGTATGACTTGTCGCCGACTCCCTTGAAGTCTTACGGCTATGGCTTCGAGTTCGAGGCGAAATATAGAAACTGACCGGCGCCTGTTGCGGCCCGGACGGGCGAGGGGCGCGAGCATGGCAGTAGGCGTTTTCGATTCAGGTCTGGGCGGGCTCACGGTCTATGATGCTTGCGCCAAGCGGCTGCCGGACATGGCCTTTTGCTATTACGGCGACAACGCCCATGCGCCTTACGGGGTGCGCGATGCCGATGACATCTTCAACCTGACCTGCGCGGGTGTCGAACGGCTCTGGGAGGAAGGCTGCGATCTGGTGATCCTCGCCTGTAACACCGCCTCGGCTGCGGCGCTCAAGCGAATGCAGGAGACCTGGATCCCCGAGGGCAAGCGTGTGCTGGGCGTCTTCGTGCCGATGATCGAGGCGCTGACCGAACGCAAATGGGGCGACAACTCCCCGCCGCGCGAAGTGGCGGTGAAACATGTGGCGCTGTTTGCGACACCCGCGACGGTGGCGAGCCGCGCGTTCCAGCGCGAACTGGCCTTCCGCGCGATTGGCGTCGATGTCGAGGCGCAACCCTGCGGCGGCGTGGTCGATGCGATCGAGACCGGCGACGAAATTCTCGCCGAAGCGCTGGTGAAATCCCATGTCGAGGCGCTCAAGCGTCGGATGCCGAAGCCCGAGGCCGCGATCTTGGGTTGCACCCATTACCCGCTGATGCAGAAGACCTTCCAGGAAGCGCTGGGCCCGAGCGTGGACGTCTACAGCCAGGCCAATCTGGTGGCCGAGAGCCTCGCGGATTACCTTGAGCGTCGCCCCGAATTCAGAGGTGCGGGCACGGAATCGAAATTCCTGACAACCGGCGATCCAGCCTCGGTGTCGAGCCACGCGACGCAATTCCTGCGCTACGCGATCCGGTTCGAAGCGGCCTGAGCCGCCACGCCTCAGGGGTCAGCCGAAACGGTTTTCGCCGTATGTGCCCCTGAGCAGCATGAAGACGAAGAGCATGATGCCCCAAACCAGCATCACAATGGCCCAGAGCATCGTCAGCATCCCCATCGACGCGAAAATGGCGTCCGGGTCTCGGATGCCCGAGGAGATGGCGAGGAAGGCGATCACGAAGCCGCCCAAGAAGCTCATCAGGATGTAAAGCCCGAACCACCAGCCCGAGCGGTTCGTGTCATGTAGTCGGCGCACCGTTACCGAGACCGAGGGCAGGAAGGTCGCGATGGAGATCACCGCGCTGATTGCGGCCCCGTCCTGACCCATCGAGGCCTCCGCAAAGCCGCCCGCGAACCCCGCCAGCGTCACGAACAGCACGAACCACCAATATTCCGACCGGCTCGCCCGACCTTTGAAGGTCACGTATTTCCGGAAGCAGACCTTGATCGCCTCGAAGAAGCCGCGCGAAGGCGCCCCGGCATACATCCCGTCCGAGCCAATCCCGCGCTTCGCGCGCTCGCGTTCGATCGAGGCATCGGCATAGGCGCGGGGATCGGCGGAGGAGAGCTTGCCCTCCTGCTGATGGCGCTGCGCAATGCGGGCCGCGTAATTCGTCGCGCCGCTATGCGGGTCGGCGCCCGTGGCCGCAGTGTCCGGGGCTCGCCGGAAGAAGTGATCGCCCGCAGGCTCCCATCCTTCCATTCCGTCTTGCCAAACCATCGTTTCGGGCTTGATACGACCTGCCCGCACCATATCCGTCATATGTTCTGCGGGGAACGGACCGACGGGATCTTTCCCATCGGCGTAATACCACTGCTCTGCCACGGCCTGCCTCGTTCACTGTCGGTCGTCACTCCGGTTCACACGGAGTTTATTTGAGTGTGAGCTTAGGGTAAGGGAGAGCCGAGCGACAAGCGCGGAGGTTGATATGACGAAGAAAATCGCGATTCTGGGCGCGTCGGGCTACACCGGCGCCGAACTCGTCCGGCTGATCGCCACCCATCCGAATATGGACATCGTGGCCCTCTCGGGCGAGCGAAAGGCCGGTATGGCGATGGGCGACGTGTTCCCGCATCTGCGCCATCTGGGCCTGCCCGATCTGGTGAAGATCGAGGAGATCGACTTCTCGAATGTCGATCTGGCCTTCTGCGCGCTGCCGCATGCGACCTCGCAGGCGGTGATCAAGGAGCTGCCGCGCGATCTGAAGATCGTGGACCTCTCGGCCGATTTCCGGCTGCGCGATCCGGCCGAATACGAGAAGTGGTATGGCAAGCCCCATGCCGCGGTCGAGCTGCAGAAAGAGGCGGTCTACGGCCTGACCGAGTTCTACCGCGACACGATTCGCGAGGCGCGGCTGGTTGCGGGCACGGGCTGTAATGCCGCTGCGGGCCAATTCGCGATCCGTCCGCTGATCGAAGCCGGCGTGATCGACCTCGACGACATCATCCTCGATCTGAAGAACGGGGTTTCCGGCGCGGGCCGCTCGCTGAAGGAAAACCTGCTGCACGCAGAGCTGTCGGGCGGTGTCGCGCCCTATTCGCAAGGCGGCAAGCACCGTCACCTTGGCGAATTCGATCAGGAATTCAGCGCCTTGGCGGGTCGCCCCGTAATGGTGCAATTCACCCCGCATCTGGCGCCCTTCAACCGCGGCATCCTCGCCTCGGCCTATGTGAAGGGCGAGCCCGAGGCCGTCTACAAGGCACTGGCGGACCGCTATGCAGACGAAATCTTCATGGAGATGCTACCTTTCGGCGCAGTTCCGTCCACCAGGTCTGTAACTGGCTCCAATTATGCCCATATTGGTGTATCAGGAGACAGGATCCCCGGGCGCGCGCTCGTGGTCGTGGCCATCGACAACCTCTGCAAGGGCTCGTCGGGACAAGCGATCCAGAACGCGAACCTCATGCTCGGGCTGGAGGAAAGCGAAGGGCTGATGCTCGCCCCCGTCTTCCCTTGATCCGCGTCAATGGCACGGCCGGCGCGGTAAGGTAGACGAAGCGGCATCTCAGGAGGCGAAGAGATGAAGAGTCTGAAGAAGAAACGTCGTATCCAGGTGCTCAGCGTGGCCGCGCTGGCCTTGGTGGTCGCGACCGTCACGATCGGCTATTCGATGCGCGGCGGCATCAACTTCTTCCGTGCGCCTTCGCAGCTTGCCACCGAACCGCCGCAGCCCGGCGAGGTGTTCCGCCTTGGCGGGCTGGTCGAGAAAGGCTCGCTCAAGCGCGGTCAGGGCGAGGTCATCGAATTCAAGGTCACCGATGGCGGCGCGACCGTCCCGGTGAAATTCGCGGGCGTCCTGCCGGACCTCTTCAAAGAGGGCCAGGGCATGATCGGCACGGGCAAGATGGAAGGCGACACGTTCGTGGCCTCCGAAATTCTCGCCAAGCACGACGAGAATTACATGCCCAAGGAAGTCGTCGACGCGCTGAAGGAACAGGGCGTCTACGAGGGCCCGTCCTCCTGATCGCACCCCCGGCGAACGCTCTCTTTTAGCACTCTTAATCGCACGGCCCGAGCCTGCCTGACGTTGTCATCAACGGAGGCAGGCCATGAAATCGGTCACCCAGATCGCGGCGGAGATCGTCGCGCGCGAAGGCGGTTATGTCGATGATCCGGACGATCCGGGCGGTGCGACCAAGCACGGCGTCACGCTCGGAACCCTGCGCCGGTTGGGGCGCGATCTGACAGGAGATGGCCGGGTGGACGAGATGGATATCCGCGCGCTCGACCCGGGCCAAGCCGCCGAGATTTTCATCGAGCATTACTATAAGAGCCCGCGCATCGACCGGTTGCCGCCCTCGGTGCAGGCCTCGGTCTTCGACATGTATGTGAATGCGGGCGGCAATGCGGTCGTCATCCTGCAGCGCCTGCTGGGCGACATGGGCCAGCGCGTCGTCGTGGACGGGATCATCGGCCCGCAGACCATCGCCGCCGCAGAACTCGCCGATGCGGCCGCGCCCGGATATTTCGCCGATGCCTACGGGATCGCGCGGCGCAACTATTACTACCGGATCGCCGATGCGCGGCCCGCAAGCCGCAAATACGCGACGACGCGGGCGGGCGGGAAGGGCGGCTGGATCCGCCGCGCCGAGGAGTTCATCTCGCCGCGCTTTCACCTCACCGAGGGCGAGCATCGCAAGCGGGTGGCGAAATGGGCATGATCGAGAAACTGCTCGGCGGTGCGGGCACGGTGAAGGCGGCGGGCGAGGCCGCCAGTTCGGTGGCGGAGGTTTTCGTGCCCAATGCCACGAAGAAGCTCGAGGCCGCGCAGTCCGCCTATCTTGCGGCCCTTCAGGAACACGGGGCGGAGTTCGAATATATCCGCCCCGGTCGCTTCGACCGGATCGTGAACGGCCTCAACCGCCTGCCGCGCCCGGTGCTCGCCTTCGGGATCGTGGGGCTTTTCGTCTATGCGATGCTCGACCCGGTCGGCTTCGCGCAACGGATGGTGGGCCTGAGCTACGTGCCCGAGCCGCTCTGGTGGCTACTCGGCGCGGTGGTCAGTTTCTATTTCGGCGCGCGCGAGGCGCATTACTTCCGGATGAAGAAGGTGCCTGCTGTGCCTCCCGCAGCGCTCGCCACCACTTCGTCAGAGGAGAACGCCGCGCTCTCGGCCTGGCGGGCGGGCGAGAAACCGGCCGGGTAAGGGGCGCTGCCCCCGCTCCCTGCGGGAGCTCCCCCGGGATATTTGAGGCAGTTGGAAGAGGGCAGGTCTTTGATTCCAATTGCCGGAAATATCCCGGGGTGAATTCGCGAAAGCGAAGAGGGGCGGAGCCCCTGAGGCGCCTCAGTCGCGGGTGCCTGCGAAGCGTTCCTGCCACTCTTCGCGCTCGTCATCCGTGATCTTGCGGAAGAGCACCTCGGGCGTGGTGAAGGCGTGGCCTGCGGGCAGCGCTTCGAGCGCCGTTTTCACATCGCCCGGCCAGCCGCGATCCTCGTCGCCCATCGCCTCGAGCATGATCTTCGCCGCGTCGGGAATGAAGGGGGCCGAGAGCACCGCGTAGATCGGGATCAGGTTGAGCGCGAGCCGTGCGATGGCCGCCGCCTGATCGGGATCGGTCTTGAACACCGACCACGGTGCCGACGCCTGCAGGTATTCGTTGCCCGCGACCCAGATTCCGCGCAGCTCCATCGCCGCCTTGCGGATATCCTTCTCTTCCATATGCGTCTCGTAGGCGCGGATGCGGGTGGTCAGATCCTCGATCAGGGCCGCTTCCTGCTCGCCCCAGCTGCCGCCTTCTGGGATCGCCTCGCCGAATTTCGAGCGGGTGAACTTGGTGATCCGGCTGACGAAGTTGCCCAGCACATCGGCGAGGTCCTTGTTCGCCGAGACCTGGAAGTTCTCCCAGGTGAATTCGGCATCCGCGCTTTCCGGCGCGTGGGACAGAAGCCACCAGCGCCAGTAATCGGCGGGCAGAAGCTCCAGCGCCTGATCCATGAAGACGCCACGACCGCGCGAGGTCGAGAACTGGCCGCCATCGTAGTTCAGATAGTTGAACGACTTGATGTAATCGACGAGCTTCCACGGCTCGCCCGAGCCGAGGATCGTCGCGGGGAACGAGAGCGTGTGGAAGGGGACGTTATCCTTGCCCATGAACTGGGTGTAGGTGACGTCGTCGGCGCCCTTGTCGGTGCGCCACCAGCGCTCCCAATCGCCGCCCGTCTTCTCGGTCCATTCCTCGGTTGCGGCGATGTATTCGATCGGTGCGTCGAACCAGACATAGAAGACCTTGCCTTCCATGCCCGACCACGGCGCACCCTCGAATTGCGCAGGCACGCCCCAGCTGAGATCGCGAGTGATGCCGCGGTCCTGCAGACCGTCGCCGTCATGGAGCCATTTCTTCGCGATCGAGGTGGTCAGCACCGGCCAGTCGGACTTGCTGTCGATCCACGCATCCAGCCGATCCTTCATCGCCGACTGGCGCAGGAAAAGGTGCTTGGTCTCGCGCATCTCCAGATCGGTCGAGCCGGAAATCGTGGAATGCGGGTTGATCAGGTCCACCGGGTCGAGCTGCTTGGTGCAGTTGTCGCATTGATCGCCGCGCGCGCTCTCGAAGCCGCAATTGGGGCAGGTGCCCTCGATGTAGCGGTCGGGCAGGAAGCGCCCGTCGGCCTTGGAATACATCTGGGTTTCCGAGACTTCGCGGATCAGCCCGGCCTCGGCCAACTTCACCGCGAAATGCTGCGTCAGGCGATGGTTCTGCGGGCTGGACGAGCGCCCGAAGTGATCGAAGCTGAGCCGGAAGCCTTCCGCGATCTTCGCCTGCACCTCATGCATCTCCGCGCAATACTCGGCGACCGGCTTGCCCGCTTTCGCGGCGGCCAGTTCGGCGGGGGTACCGTGCTCGTCGGTGGCGCAGATGAACATCACCTCGTTGCCCCGCGCGCGCTGGTAGCGGGCGAAGAGATCAGCCGGCAGCTGCGAGCCCACGAGATTGCCGAGGTGCTTGATGCCGTTGATATAGGGAATGGCCGAGGTAATGAGATGGCGCGCCATGTAGGACCCTCTTGCTGTGGAGCGTTTGAGCGCGGGTTTACTAGGGAATCATGGGAAGGGCTAGGGGGGAGCGCCGAGACGCACCGCTTGCGGCTTCGCTATCAGTCGAGCGTGTAGACCTTGGCGATCGCACCGTCGGTTTCGCGCCATGTCTCGAAGCCGGCGCGCTGACAAAAGGCGAGGGGAAATGGGGGCCGCGCCTCCAAGGCTTGCTTTTGCGCGGATGGCGTCGATAGTCGGGGCGAGGCGGAGCGAGCGTAGGGGGCAAGCGGTGCTGATACATGCCGGAGACGATCGGAGCGTTTCGATCGACCTCGCGCTGGCGGTCTGGCTGGCGCTGGTCGCGGGTGCGGTGAATGCGGCCGGGTTCCGGGCGCTTGGCTATTTCTCTGCCAACATGACCGGGAATGTCTCGACCGCGACCGACCTGCTTGCGCTGGGGCGGTTCGGCACGGCGATCTGGTTCCTGCTGCTGCTTCTGGCTTTCGTCTTCGGGGCCTTTGCGTCTGGCGTACTGATCGACGTGGGGCAGCGCCGGAGGTTGCACGGGATCTACGCGCTGTCGATCCTGCTGGAGGCTGGGCTCCTGATCGTACTGACGATCCTCGACATGGTTTGGGCCGCGGCGATGAGCGAGCATCTGATGATGATCGGGCTCAGCTTCCTGATGGGGCTGCAGAACGCGGCGAGCACGAAAATCTCGGACGGGCGGGTGCGCACGAGCCATGTGTCCGGCATCGCGACCGATCTGGGGCTGGAGCTTGCGGCGCTTTTGCCGGGCGCGCGCGATGCGGAGACCAGGCAGGTGCTGCGCTCGCGACTGCTGCTGCATGTCGCGACGCTGTGTTCCTTTTTCGCGGGCGGGATTGCAGGCGTGTTGGGATATGAGCGGATCGGGCCGATGGTCTTCGCGCTGGCGGCGGCGCTGCTGATCGTCATCGCCGTGCCGGAACTGCGCAAGGTCTATCGCGGGGGGCGTTGAACCTTGCCGCTGTGAGCGCAGGCGCGCGCATGAAAAAGGGCGCCCGCGAGGCGCCCTTTTCCGTAACAGTCATGCAGCTCAGGCTCAGAAGCCGAGGCCGGCATATTTGTTCTTGAACTTCGACACGCGACCACCGGTGTCCATGAGGCGCGACGAACCGCCGTTCCACGCCGGGTGCGAGGTCGGGTCGATGTCGAGGGTGAGGGTGTCGCCCTCGGCGCCCCAGGTCGATTTCATCTGCACGATGTCGCCGTTGGTCAGCTTCACGTCGATGATGTGGTATTCGGGATGCAGGTCTTTTTT
>NZ_DFRG01000200.1:0-9680 GCF_002378135.1 Thioclava sp. UBA3469 | reverse complement strand
CTTTTCCTCGTCGCGGCGGGCACCGCCGAAGGCTGCATCGAATCCGTGCTTGTCGAGCGCCTGCTTGAGCCCTTCGGTCTTCCACATGTCGGTATGCAGCGAGCCGTGATCGAACGGGTTGATCCCCTTGGCCTTCGCCTCGGGGTTCTGGTGCACGATCAGTTCCATCCCCGCATCCTTCGCGGCCTTGTCGCGCAGGTTGTACATCGCCTGGAATTTCCACGTCGTGTCGACATGCATCAGCGGGAAGGGCNNTTTTGTTGGTAAATATAATGCCAGATATCTAATTCAGTCCAGTTTGATAGGGGAAAGACACGCACGCTTTCACCAGTTTTTTTTCGGGCATTATATAATGACCAAAGTTCTGGTCGTTGAGATTTTGGCTCCCATTGGTGGTTATTTGAGCGAAAGCTAAAAATGCGTTCTTTTGAACGAGATTTTTCTTCATCTCTTCTTGCGCCTCCGAATGCGGCATCGAATTTATGAAGATTGAGGGCCAATTTTAGTCCCTCTGTTTTCCACATCTCAGTGTGCCTCTCACCATGGTCAAATGGATTAATTCCCTCTTTTAATGCTTCAGGGTTCTGGAATACAAGTAGATCCATCTTAGCTTGTTGAGCAGATTTATCCCGAAGTTTGTACATGTCGCGAAATTTCCAAGTTGTGTCCACATGAAGTAATGGGAATGGTGGGCTGCCAGGGTAGAAGGCTTTTTTCGCGAGATGCAGCATCACCGCGCTGTCTTTGCCGACGGAATAGAGCATGACCGGATTATCGGCTTCGGCCACGACTTCGCGCAGGATGTGAATGCTCTCGGCTTCGAGCCGCTGCAGGTGAGTCAGGGTCTTGTTCATGAGGGAGGTCTCTGTCTGAACGCGGTTTTCCAAGATATAGGCGTCGGGTTTTGCTGGATAACCCCCCAAATGAGGGGTAAATACGGCTTATGTTGGGTCAGTCCGAGAACACACTGTTGATCAACGCGCTCTTCGCGGCGGCGAGCGAGGCGGGAAAGGCTGGCTGGGTGCGCTTTCTCGAGCGGCTCTGTGCGGTCGCTCATGCCGAGGGCGCGGCGGTGCAGATCCTCGCCAATGAAGGGGAGGGCGCAGGCTGGCAGGTTGGCAGGATTGCCTTGCCCGATGCCGCTCGTCTGCATCCGATGCGCCTCGACCGGGTTTATTCGCAGATCGATCTGCCGGGCGAGGTCGAATGGCCCGGACCGCTCCGCGCGCTGAAAGTCGCGGCGGGGGCGGCGGGTCAAACTGTTTTGATGATCGCGCGCCCGCATCGGGATTTTCGTGCGGCAGAGGCGTTGGCGCTCTCGACGCTTGCGCCGCATTTGGGGCAGGCGATGATGATCCGCGAGGCGCTCGGTGGCGAGCGAGCCCGTGCTGCGCGTGATACTGAGGCTGCCGAAGCGCTCGGCGCTGGCTGGGTGGTGCTGACGCCTGCGGGCACGGTGCTCGCATTCGATCCGCGCGTGGCGGCGGCGTTCGACGCGCAAGGCTGGTTACGTCTACGCATGGGCGCGCGCCCGGAATTCGCCGAACCCGACGCCGCGCTGCGCTTTCGTCAGAACCTTGCTGCACTTGGAGAGGGGCGGGAGGTCGTCCGGCCGATCCCGCTTGGACCTGAGGGGCGGGGTATTCTCCGGCTCGCGTCGGGGCTGTGGCGGGGCAGCTCCGCGCTGATCGGTCATCTGCGCGACATGCCACGGGCCGAGGCTTTGCCGGTCACGCGGATCGCCGGGGCGCTCGATCTCAACCGGTCCGAGGCGCGGCTCGCGGCGCTACTGTGCGACGGGGCGAGCCTGCGCGACGCGGCCGAGCGACTGGGCTGGACGCTGGAGACCGCGCGCTCGACCTCGAAGCAGATCTACGCCCGGGCCGGGGTTAGCGGCCAGACGGGGCTGTTGCGCAAGATGTTCGGCTCGGCGCTCTGGCTGGGTTAGCCGCGCGCGAAGAAGACCGCCGCCATCACCAGCCCGACCGCGATGATGAAGCCGCGCAGCAGCGCCATATTGGTGATCCGCTTCGACAGATGCGCGCCCAGATAGCCGCCGATGGCGCTTGCGATGCCCAGCACCAGCACCGCCTGCCAGTCGATCAGCCCGGCTATCGCATAGGTCACGACCGAGACCAGCGACAGCACCGCCGAGACGAGGTTCTTCAACCCGTTCATCGCGTGCAGATCGGTGAAACCGATCAGGCCGAGCGCCGCGAGCAGCATGATTCCGAGGCCGCCGTTGAAATAGCCGCCGTAAATCGTCACGGCCATCAGCAGAGCGAAGGCCGAAACCGCGCCCATCGTGCGGCCCGAGCGCTGCAGCGCTTTCAACAGCAACGGCCCGAAGGCGAAAGCCGCCGTCGCCAGCAGCAACAGCCACGGGACCACGCCTGCGAACAGCTTTTCAGGGGTGATCAGCAGCAGCAGCGCACCGAGGAAACCGCCCGCGACGGCCGCGATCAGGATCGTGCGCAGCGCCATCGGCCCCTTGTGGCGCAGCTCGTGGCGGAAGGCCCAGGCGCTCGACAGATAGCCGGGCAGGGCGGCCAGCGTCGCGGTGGCATTCGCGGTGATCGGCGGCACGCCGGTCCAGACCAGCGCGGGGAAGGACAGGAACGTCCCGCCGCCCGCGACCGCATTCAAAGCGCCCGCCGCGAGACCGGCGAGCGCGAGGATCAGAAAAGACAGCATTATCTACCGTAATCAGCCAAGGTCAGGTGCGACCGGAACGACGATCCGTCCGCGCACCTTTCCATCGAGGAATTTCGGCGCGGTTGCAATCACGTCTTCCAAAGCGACTTCGGTCTCGATCGCGGCCAGCTTGTCCATGTCGAGATCGGCGGCCAGGCGACGCCATGCTTCGACGCGGTCTTTGAGCGGGCACATCACGCTGTCGACGCCTGCGAGCGTCACGCCGCGCAGGATGAAGGGGGCCACGGATGTCGGCAGGTTCATCGAGCCCGCCAGACCGCAAGCCGCGACGGTGCCGCGATAGGTCATCATCGACAGGACATTGGCGAGGACTTCGCCGCCGACCACATCGACAGCCCCGGCCCAGCGTTCCTTGTTCAGCGGGCGCGGCTTGCCCGAGACATCCTCGCGCGGAACGATCGAGGAAGCGCCGAGGCCCTTGAGGTAGTCTTCCTCTTCGGGGCGTCCGGTGACGGCGGCCACGGTATAACCGAGCTTGCCCAGAAGCGCGGTCGCCACGCTGCCCACGCCGCCGGTCGCGCCGGTCACGACGACCTCGCCGCTCTCGGGCGTCACGCCATGCGCCTCAAGCGCCATTACGCAAAGCATCGCCGTGTAGCCCGCGGTGCCGATCGCCATCGCCTGACGCAAGGAGATTCCGTCGGGCAGTTTCACCAACCAGTCGCCTTTCAGATGGGCGCGCTCGGCCAGCCCGCCCCAGTGTTTCTCGCCCACGCCCCAGCCGTTGAGCACGACCCGGTCGCCCTTGGCGAAATCGGGATGCTTGCTGTTGGCGACGATGCCCGAGCAGTCGATGCCCGGCACCATTGGGAAGCTGCGCACCACGGGGCCCGCGCCGGTAATCGCCAGCGCGTCCTTGTAGTTCAGCGTCGAGTAGGCGACGTCGACCGCCACCTCGCCCTCAGCCAGATCGGGCAGGTCGATTTCCTTGAGTGCGGCGCTCTGGGTCTCTTCGGGTTTCTCGATCAGAATGGCTTTGACCATGGGGTATCCTTTCAGCTTCGGGCTAGCCGCAGGAAGCCGTCGGTAAAACGGCGCAGCGGCTCGGGGTTGCGTTGAAGTTTGGTGCGCAGGACCGCGCCTTCCCAACCGGTCCAGAACAGCTCTGCGAGGGCGTCGGGGTCATGATCGGGGCCGATCTCGCCCGCCGCTTGCGCAGCGCGAAGGCAGGTCGCGGTGAGGCTTTGCCAGCGCTCGAACACCGCGATCAGGCGGGTGCGGAACTCCTCGGGCAGGCTGCCCATCTCCTGACCGAGATTGCCGATCAGGCAGCCGCGGCGAAAATCGAACCGGGCCATTCCGGCCTCGGCCTCTTCGGTGAAGGCAGTGAGCCGGGCGAGGGGGCTGAGGTCGGTGCGGTCGAAGGCGCGACGGAGCTTGTCTTCGAAATAGCTGCCATAGGCATCGATCAAGGCCGCGCCGAAGGCCGCTTTCGTCGGGAAGTAATGGTAGAAACTGCCCTTGGTAACACCAGCGGCGGCGGTGATCTCTTCGAGAGCGACGCTTGCGTATCCGCGCTCAGTCAATTGTGCGAGCCCCGCCCGGATCAGCGCCTTTCGGGCGTCCTGATCCTCCGGTTTGCGGCGCGGGCGGCCACGGCGCGATGGGGCTGGCGTAGCGGTCATGCGGAATTAATATACCATGTGGTATGATAAATCAATTGCCCCGATTTTCACCCTGCATCGCGCCGGGTTTCATCGATCTGCGGCAGCGCTCTGAACAGTAGCGCACGCTCTCCCAATCCCGGGCCCATTTCTTGCGCCACGCGAAAGGGCGGCCACAGCTGGCACAGAGCTTCGTCGGCAGATCGGATTTGCGGCGCATCTTCATTCAGGGCGGTACGCGGCGGGCGCGGCCCCGGATGACCCGCGCAAAAGAAAAGGGGCCGCCGCCGCGACCCCTCTCTCGTCCCTCTTCCCTGCGATCAGATCGCCGAGCTATGCCCGGCTTTCGACAGATCATAGGCATCGAAATGGCGCGCGATCATCCGGGTCAATGGGCGTGCCTTGACCGGAATGCGCAGTCCCTCCGCGCTCACCTGAACCATGTCGCCGAAATGCTCGGCGCAGGTGGCGAACAGCGCGGACAGCTCTTCCGGATCGGCGCCGAAGTCCTGCACCAGTTCCGCTGCGCTCACTTCGAAATCGCACATCAGCGCCTCGATCAGACGCGCGCGCATCTTGTCATCCGCGGTGAAGCGGTGCCCGCGCGAGGTCGAGAACCGATCCGCCCGGATCGCCGCGGTATGGGCTGAGGTGGCGGGTGCGTTCTGCGCGTAGCCCTGCGGGAAACGCGAGATCGACGAAGCGCCGAGCCCGACCAGCGCTTCGGCCTGATCGTCGGTATAGCCTTGGAAATTGCGCCGCAGCTTGCCGGCCCTCTGCGCGATCGAGAGGCCGTCCGTCGGCAGGGCGAAATGGTCGATGCCGATCTCGTCATAGCCGTCGGCCACGAACAATTCGCGCGCCACCTCAAAGAGCTTCAGGCGCTCCTGCGGGGTGGGCAGGTGGTCCGACGGGATCATGGTCTGGCGCCGCGCCATCCACGGCACATGCGCGTAGCCGTAAAGCGCCACCCGGTCGGGGCCGAGCGACAGCAGCTTCTGCACCGAGTCCGCGATCTTCGTCGGCGTCTGATGCGGCAGCCCGTACAGAATATCGGCGTTGAGGCTCGCGACATCGCGTTCGCGAATCATGTCGACCGCGGCCTTGGTGATCTCGTAGCTCTGATCGCGCCCGATAACGCCTTGGATTTGCGGGTCGAAATCCTGCACCCCGATCGAGGCGCGGTTCATTCCGGATTCGACCAGCGCGTCGATGCGCTCGGCGTCGATCTCATTCGGGTCGATCTCGACCGAGAATTCCGCACCTTCGCCCATGGGCACCGCGTCGAAGACCGCATCGGCGAGGCGACGCATCATGTCTCCGGGCATCAGCGTCGGCGTGCCGCCGCCCCAATGCAGCCGCGACAGCGTGACGCCGGGGGCCAAGCGTTCCTTGAAAAGACGCAGTTCGGCCAGCAGCGTCTCGGCATAGGCGCGCACCGGTTCTTCGCTTTGCGTGCCTTGCGTACGGCAGGCGCAGAACCAGCACAGCCGGCGACAAAACGGCACGTGCATATAAAGGGAGATCGACGCACCTTCGGGGATCGCTTCGATCCAGTGCGCGAATTCCATCGGCCCAACATCGCCCGCGAAATGGGGGGCGGTGGGGTAGCTTGTGTAGCGGGGCACCCGTGCGTCGAAGAGCCCGAGCCGGGTCAGTTGCGATTCCTGTTCCATAGGCGTATCTTTAGATGTAAGACGCGCAACAGAATTTGACCCAGATCAAGCAATATCCACATGGCACATGATGACGTTCAGCCTGCTTCGCTCGCCTGCGGAGACTGCCCGATCCAACATCGCGCCGTGTGCGCACGATGCGATGCAGACGAGCTCGAACAGCTTGAGAAGATCAAATATTACCGGAGTTTCGAGGCAGGCCAGACGATTATCTGGGCCGGCGACCAGATGGATTTCGTGGCCTCGGTCGTCTCGGGCATCGCGACTCTGACGCAGACGCTCGAGGACGGGCGCACGCAGATGGTTGGCCTTTTGCTGCCTTCAGATTTCGTGGGCCGTCCCGGGCGCAACCGTGCCGCTTATAATGTGACCGCGACCACCGACATTCTGATGTGCTGCTTCCGCCGCAAGCCCTTCGAGGAGATGATGGAGCGCACGCCCCATATCGCGCAGCGCCTGTTGCAGATGACGCTCGACGAATTGGACGCGGCGCGCGAATGGATGCTGCTTCTGGGCCGCAAGACCGCGCGCGAGAAGATCGCCTCGCTGCTGTCGATCGTGGCGCGGCGCGATGCGTCGATCAACATGAGCCCCAGCGCCCGGCAGATGGTGTTCGATCTGCCGCTGACGCGCGAGGCGATGGCCGATTACCTCGGGCTGACGCTCGAGACGGTGAGCCGTCAGATGTCCGCGCTGAAACGCGACGGGGTAATCGAGCTGCAGGGCAAGCGCCATGTCACCGTGCCGGATATGGATCGGCTGCTGCTGGAAGCAGGTGATGACAGCGACGGCGGTTTCCTCATCTGAGCATCCGTCCGATCAGGGGGACACGCACTGCCGATAGGTGAGGGGCTTCATCGAGTCCCGCGTGATATCCTGACGCGAGAGGTAGATGCCCGTGCTCGACAGGGTCAGCACGATGTCGCGCTGCCATGTTTGTCCTTCGCCAGTGAAATTCCACCGCGCCCGCACCACGCGGTCGGTCGCGCTGTCGATCTCGGAGAGCTTGGCCTGCGACTCGTAGAATTGCAGGCTGTCCGGCTTCACCACCATCAGCCCCTTGTTGTCATCGCGCGAGCCGTCGCAATCGGCCTTCGTCAGCCCCCAGCGCCCGACCATGCCCTCCGGCAGCGTCGTGGGCATCGCCCCGTCTTGTTTCGGCGTCATCTCCTGACAAGCGGCGAGCAGGGCGAGGCTGGCGAGAAGGGCGGGTAGGATATGGCGGGGCATTGGGGGCTCCGGTCTTTATTTAACCAGCCAACCCGTCAGCGCGACCCGGGTTCCGCGCAGGGCAGGGATGTCGCGACAAGGTCGCGAATTCGTGCGGGTTCTGCCCCGGTTTCGGCACTGTCGTTAGGTAAACAAGGGGTGGCAGCATCGAGGAAGGTCTTATGCGTATCCTGTTTACTTGTTTCTTCCTCGTTGCCGCTCCAGGCCTGAGTGTGGCGCAGCCATTGTCGCAGAGTATGGCGCAATGCTCGGGCCTGTTTCACGGCGTCGGCACGATGATGTCCGACCCCGCGCGGGCGGAAAAGCTCGACCGGGCGGGGATGATCTGGCGAGGCGCGGCGATCAAGCAGGCCGAGGCTGAAGGGCGCACGGATGCCGCCAGCTGGGTCGCGGTTCATCAGCGTGAAAGCTTTGACGACTGGCGCGGGCGCGGCAAGATGGCGGCCTTCTCGCAGGACTTCCGCGACTGGGCCAGCTATTGCCGCAAGCTCGGCAAGGCGAAGGGCATAAAGACCGACTTCGGGTCATGAAAACGGCGCCCCGAGAGGCGCCGTCATCCGTTCAGAAAGGTGGCGCGCTCAGTGCGCCATGATCACCGGAACCTCTGCCATCTCGAGCATGTGGCGCGTCGCCCCGCCCAGGATCGCTTCGCGGAAGCGCGAATGGCCGTAAGCCCCCATCACGATCGCATCGGCCTCGCTGTCGCTGACATGACGGTTGAGTACGTCCGACACGCGCGGCATGGTCTTGGCCAGCACCGACACCTCGGCATGGACGCCGTGACGCGCCAGCATCTGGCTGAGCTGGCCGCCGGGATCGGAGCGCTCGGGCCCATGCGCGGGCGGGTCGATTACGGTGATATCGACCAGATCGGCCGATTTGAGGACGGGCAGGGCGGCGCGGACGGCGCGCATCGCCTCATGCGATTGATTCCACGCGATAACGACGCGCTTGGCGGGCATGTCGCCGTTATACCCGTCGGGCACGATCGCGACCGGAACCTGCCCCTCGAAGAGCGCGGCTTCGACCGCGGCCTCGATTTCCGGCCCGCGGCCCTCGCCATAGGGGCGGCCCATCACGACCAGATCGGCGAAGCGGGCGCGCTGCCCGACAACGGTCGGCATCGCGCCGATTTGCGAGACGACCGCATCGACGCCCCAGCGGATATCTTCGGCTTCGAGCCGCGCGCGCACAGCGGTCTCGGCATTGCGCGCATCGTCCTGCGCGCGGTCCATCGTTTCCTGCTGCACGAAGGCGGTCGCGCCCGCGTAGTAATATCCAGTCTGCGTGCGGTCCACGCCGAGGCAGAGCACGTCGAGATGGGCGTCGCGCCGCCGGGCGACGGCCACGGCGGTATCGATTTGCGTCGCGGCCGCCTTGGGATCCGTGACGATCGTGAGAAGTGTCTTGTAAGCCATGGGTCCTGTCCTTGCGCCAAAAGCGAATAAGCATGTGAGACCAGAGCCTAACCCGAAGAGATCGGCCGCACTTTGACGCGGATCAAGGGAGGTGCCCGTCATATCACATAACTGCGACCGAATGGCGCACTGTGATCGCGAGCATTTGATGCAGATCAAGGCATCGTGCATACCCTCGGACCACAAGGACTCCAGTCAAGCCCAGGAGGATTCTCGGTTTACGAGGGTGCCGCAGGGGCAGACCAGACGAAGGGACGCACAAAATGTGGGATTATATCAAGCTGATCGCGCTTGGCCTTGTGGCGGTTCTGGCCGCCATTGCGGCCGGCTACGCGCGCGATCTTGCCTATCAGGTGAATGCAGTCGAGGTCATGCTGGCCGCGGCCATCGCATTCATCTGGGTGCTTCGCACCATGGGGAGCCGCCAGCCGGTGGCTCAGAACGAGTATTTCGACGGCGTGGTTCGCGCCGGGGTGATCGCGACGACCTTCTGGGGTGTCGTGGGCTTCCTGGTCGCCGTCATTATCGCCTTCCAGCTGGCCTATCCGGCGCTCAATTTCGAATGGGCACAGGGCTATCTGAACTTTGGCAAACTGCGCCCGCTGCATACGTCGGCGGTGATTTTCGCTTTCGGTGGCAACGCGCTGATCGCATCGTCGTTCTACGTGGTGCAGCGCACCTCGGCAGCGCGGCTGTTCGGTGGCAACGGCCTCGGCTGGTTCGTGTTCTGGGGCTATAACCTGTTCATCGTACTCGCCGCGACCGGCTACATCCTCGGCGCAACGCAGTCGAAGGAATATGCCGAGCCGGAATGGTATGTCGACATCTGGCTGACGATCGTCTGGGTCGCTTATCTGCTGGCCTTCCTCGGCACGATCTTCAAGCGCAAGGAACCCCATATCTACGTCGCCAACTGGTTCTACCTGTCCTTCATCGTGACCATCGCGATGCTGCACATCGTGAACAACCTGTCGATCCCGGTCTCGTTCTTCGGTTCGAAGTCGGTTCAGGTCTTCTCGGGCGTGCAGGACGCGATG
>NZ_DFRG01000256.1:10479-10730 GCF_002378135.1 Thioclava sp. UBA3469 | reverse complement strand
TCGATCCCGCCCGGCATCACGTAGCAGCCGGTCGCGTCGATCTCTTCATCGCCTTTCAGGTTCGGACCGATCTCGATGATCTTGCCGCTGTCGATCAGCACATCCGCCTTGTAGGTCAGATCGGCGGTGACGATGGTTCCGTTCTTGATGACTTTGGTCATTGTTTACCTCCCACGAAGGTCTTCCGCCTTCGATTTGGTTCAAATATCCCGGGGGTGAGGCGCTTAGCGCCGAGGGGGCAGCGCCCCCTC
>NZ_DFRG01000256.1:0-10169 GCF_002378135.1 Thioclava sp. UBA3469 | reverse complement strand
GCGCCGAGGGGGCAGCGCCCCCTCTTCCGCCCGTCTCAGCTTACGATTTCCGCGGATTCCAGCACGGCGTGGAACAGCACATCGGCGCCCGCGCCTGCCCAGTCCTTGGAGATATCCTCGGCCTCGTTATGGCTCAGCCCGTCAACGCAGGGGCACATCACCATCGCCGTCGGGGCGACCGCGTTGATCCAGCAGGCATCGTGGCCCGCGCCCGAGATGATGTCGCGATGCGAATAGCCCAGACGCTCGGCGGCGCTGCGCACGGCGCTCACGCAGGTCGGATCGAAGGTGACCGGGTCGAACCCGCCGGTCTTCTCGAACTCCACCTCAAGGCCCATCTCGTCGCAGATCTTCTTCGCTCCCTCGCGCAGTCGCTTTTCCATATCCTCGATCACGCTCAGATCGGGGGAGCGGAAATCGACGGTGAAGACGGCTTTGCCGGGGATCACGTTACGCGAATTCGGGTAGATGTCGATATGGCCAGCCGCGCCCACCGCGTGGGGCTTGTGCGACCAGGCGATCTCGTCGACCAGTTCCAGCACGCGCGCCATGCCGAGGCCCGCATTCTTGCGCATCGGCATCGGCGTGGAGCCGGTATGCGCATCCTTGCCGGTGATCGTCACTTGGGTCCAGCTGAGACCCTGCCCGTGGGTGACGACGCCGATATCCTTGCCTTCGGCCTCGAGGATCGGGCCCTGCTCGATATGCAACTCGAACATCGCATGCATCTTGCGTGCACCGACCTCTTCGTCGCCGACCCAGCCGACACGCTTCAGCTCGTCGCCGAACTTCTTGCCTTCCGCATCTTCGCGATCGTAGGCCCAGTCCTGCGTGTGGATGCCTGCGAACACGCCCGAGGCCAGCATCGCCGGAGCGAAGCGCGTGCCCTCTTCGTTGGTCCAGTTGGTCACGACGATCGGGTGCTTGGTCTTGATCCCGAGATCGTTCATCGAGCGCACCGCCTCCAGCGCGCCGAGCACACCGAGGACGCCGTCGTATTTGCCGCCCGTGGGCTGCGTGTCGAGGTGGCTGCCCATATAGACCGGCAGCGCATCGGGGTCTTCGCCCGCGCGGGTCGCGAACATGTTGCCCATCGTGTCGACGCCCATCGTCATGCCGGCATCTTCGCACCATTTCTGGAACAGCGCGCGGCCTTCGGCATCCGCATCGGTGAGGGTCTGGCGATTATTGCCCCCGGCGACGCCGGGACCGATCTTGGCCATCTCCATGAGACTGTCCCAAAGGCGATCGGGATTGATGCGGAGGTTTTCTCCGGGTGCTGACATTTCATAACTCCCTGTCGGCTGCGTGGGGGTTATCCCCTCTTGCGACGAATCTTTTTCTGACCGTATGGTCAGGTTGAGTGGGCCACGGTCTGACCATTCGGTCAACAAAAATCAGGACGTATTTTGAATGAAAGATGATGAGAGCGGCAAGCGCACAAAAAATGGGCAAGCCAGCCGGGGAAGCCGCGCCGAGGCGCGACGCGCCACCGAGGAATCGATCCTGAAAGCCGCCGAGAGGGTCTTCGCGGAGGCCGGATTCGGCGGGGCCACGATGCAGTTGATCGCGGATGTCGCGGGGCTCCCGAAAGCCAATCTCCATTACTATTTCGAGACGAAAGAGTCGCTCTATCGACGGGTCGTAGAGCGCATTTTCAACATCTGGCTGGAAGCTGCGGATGTGTTCGACGAGGCAAGCGGACCGGCCGAGGGGATCGGTGCCTATATCGACGCCAAAATGGAGATTTCGCGCAATCACCCGAACGGCTCGAAGGTCTGGGCGTCAGAGGTGATGCATGGCGCGCCGGTGATTCAGGATTACCTGGAGACGACACTGCGCGACTGGACCGAGGGCCGCGCGGTGATCATCCGGCGCTGGATCGCGGAAGGCAAAATGGCCGAGGTCGACCCGCATCATCTGCTCTACATGCTCTGGGCGACCACTCAGCACTACGCCGATTTCTCGCATCAGATCGAGACGCTGAACGGTGGCGCGCCGCTGAGCGACGCTCAGTGGGAAGAGGCGAAGACCTGCGTGAAAAGCATCGTGCTGCGCGGGATCGGAGTGACCTGATTGCTCAATGCGCCGCCGGGTCGGCGGTGATATTCGGCGCGCCGACGGGGGCGACATTCGATTTTGCATCCGGCGCCGGAACTTGCGAGGTCTCCTCCGACGCCTCGGGCGCGGCCGGCAGCGTCTCGGTCTCGACCGGGCGCATCGGTGCCCCGGCCACGCCCGCGGGCAGATGCGTCTCGGGCAGTTTCGCGCCCAGAAGCTCCTTCCCGTCCGAGGTCGGCTCGACCGGATCGGCCTCCAGACCGACCGCCTCCGCGCCGGTATCCGAACACACGTAAATCGCACCGCCCACGACCACCGCCGTGGCCGCGAGCGCAGGCGTCGAGGCCCCCGCCAGCACGCCAAGCCCCGCGTCGCGCAGCTTCTTTTGCAGGTTTCCGGCCTGATCGGAGACGATCATGCCGCCGATCTTCTTGCCCAGAACCTTGCTCGCCGCATCGCCCACGGCGCTTTCCGCATCGTCGCGCAGATCGCCTGCGGCCTTCGCGGTGCCCTTGATACGTTCGCAGATGCTTTTCGACGGTTTGCGGCAGAGCCCGTAGGCGTCGCGCTCGCCCCGGTCGTAGCCCAGATAGGTCTCGGCCTCCTTGTCCCACTGCAAACAGAACGGGGCGCGGCTTTCGTCGTCCATCTCGGGTGTCAAGGCGCGCAGAGTGACCAGCGCCGGGCAGGTCACCTCCCCTTTCTCGCCAAACAGCTTCTCGCGCAGCGACCGGCTTTCCTTCAGCGCCGCGTTGTCCGCATCGTAGACGTAGGAATAGGTCTTGCCGCGAATGGAGGTCTCGCACGGCACCAGTTCTGCCATGGCAGGCAGCGGGCAGATCAGGGCAAGGACAAAGGTCAGGCGCAGCATCGCGAGTCTCCAGGCATCCTTGCGCAACATAGTCCCCGCCCCCGCCGCCACAAGGTCGCGCAATCTGGCGAAACGGTGCTCGGCGGGGTTTCGCGCGGCACCGCACAGATCCTGTTTCTAGACCTGCGCCCAGCATGGGTTACCTTGGTCGTAAGAGAGATAGGGAGAAAGACATGCGCAAGATGCAGGTGCAGGGCGTCCATCACATCACGCTGACCGGCGCGGACCGGCAGAGCTCGATCGATTTCTGGGAAGGGCTGCTCGGAATGCCGTTCATCTTCGATCAGCCCAATCTGGACAATGCCGATGAGGGGCATCTCTATTTCGACCCGGGCGACGGGCGGCTGATCACCGTTTTCACCAATGAGAGCCGCAAGCCCGTCCATGACCGCACACCCACCGATCCGGGCTGCGTGCATCACCTCGCCTTCAACGTCTCAATGGCGACGCATCGGCAGGTCGTGGCGCGGCTCGATGCGCGCGGGATCGCGCATTCCGGCGTGAAGGATCGCGGCTTCATGGATTCGATCTATTTCAAGGATCCGCTGGGGCTGCTGATCGAACTGGCGACCTACAAGTTCGAGCCGCCGCGCGGATCGTCCCATGCCGAGGTGATGATCGAGGCGCATCGCATCCGGGTCGCGCGCGGCGACAAGGCGATCGGCGAGGAGCATCTGGCAGATGCGATCGAGATGATCGTGGAGCGCTCGCAGCAATCGCTGTCCGAGGATCGCGGAGCGAAGAACCCGTATTGAGGAGGAGTGAGGGCCGCGCCCGACCTCGGGTGGGCGCGTCGCGTCACCTGTGGCCAGGCACTTAATCTCGCAAGCCCGCAAGACAGATATGCCCGCGACGACATCGCCAATGCGCCCTCCCGGGGGGAGGTCGGGCGCGGCCCGGGGCTGGTCGCCCCGTGCCCTCATCACCCCAAATAGAAGACGGCCGCGCAACCCTGCGCGGCCGTCTTGTCATCTCGGCTTGGGCCCGATTACTCGACCTCTTCGAGCACCTCTTTGAGCGTGCCGACCAGCTGGTCGATCTGCTCTTTCGAGATGATCAGCGGCGGGCTCATCGCAATGATGTCGCCGGTGGTGCGGATCAGGATGCCTTTGTCATAGGCCTTCAGGAAGGCCGAGAAGGCCCGCTTCGTGGGTTCGCCCGCGATCGGCTCCAGCTCGACCGCGCCGATCAGACCCTCGTTGCGGATGTCGATCACGTTGCGCACGCCCTTGAGCGAATGCAGCGCCTCTTCCCAATAGGGGGCAAGCTCGGCGGCGCGCTCGAACAGGCCCTCTTCGCGATAGGTCTCGATCGTCGCGATCCCGGCGGCAGCGGCGATCGGGTTGCCCGAATAGGTGTAGCCGTGGAACAGCTCGATCATATGCTCGGGGCCGTTCATGAAGGCGTCGTGAACCTCAGCCGTCGCCAGCACCGCGCCCATCGGGATCACCCCGTTGGTGAGGCCCTTCGCGGTGGTCATCATATCCGGCACGACACCGTATTTCTCGGCGGCGAAGGCCGCGCCCGTGCGTCCGAAACCGGTGATCACCTCGTCGAAGATCAGCAGGATGCCGTGCTTCTTGGTGATGTCGCGCAGCTTCTGCAGGTAGCCTTTCGGCGGCAGCAGCACGCCGGTCGAGCCCGCAACCGGCTCCACGATGACGGCGGCGATGGTCTCGGCGCCATGCAGCGCGATAATACGCTCGAGGTCGTCGGCCAAATGCGCGCCATGCTCGGGGCAGCCCTTCGACCAACGGTTCTCCTCGGGCAGATGGGTGTGCGGCAGGTGATCGACGCCCGGCACGAGCGGGCCGAAGACCTTGCGGTTGGTGACGATACCACCGACCGAGATGCCGCCAAAGTTCACGCCGTGATAGCCGCGCTCGCGTCCGATCAGACGGGTGCGGGCGCCGTCGCCGCGCGCACGGTGATAGGCGATGGCGAGTTTCAGCGCGGTCTCGACCGATTCCGAACCGGAGTTGGTGTAGAAAACATGCGCCATCTCGTCGGGCGCGATGTCGAGGATGCGGTTCGCAAGCTCGAACGCGATCGGGTGGCCCATCTGGAAGGCGGGCGCGTAATCGAGCTCGGCGGCCTGTTTCTGGATCGCCTCGGTGATCTTCGGACGGCAATGGCCCGCGTTGCAGCACCAAAGACCAGCCGTGCCGTCGAGCACCTGACGCCCGTCCGAGGTGGTGTAATGCATATCCTTCGCGCCCACGAACATGCGCGGGTTCTTCTTGAACTGGCGGTTCGCCGTGAAGGGCATCCAGAAAGCGTTGAGATCGTTGGGGGACTTGCGGTCGAGCGCCATGGAAAAACTCCGGTCGGGCGGCCGGGTCGAGACACGGCCGGATTGTCTAGTTTGACCGAACGGTCAGACTCACGCTAGCACAGCTTAGGAACCAGTCAAGCGGCCTTCAATGCGCGTTAAAAGCGCACTCTGCTGCCCCGTAGCGATTGATCCCGCAGTAACGCTTCGGTTAACATAAAACACGAACTGGGAGACGAATATTTGGCAGACGACCTCGACCCGCGCGACTTCACCAGCGACGACGACGGCAAGCGCCCGCTGACCCGGATACAAAAGGTCAATCGCGGCAAGATTCTCGAGGCGGCGCTGGACGTGTTCTCCGCGCATGGGTTCCGCGGCGCGACGCTCGACCAGATCGCGGCGGAAGCTGGGTTGAGCAAGCCGAACGTGCTCTATTACTTTCCTTCGAAAGAGGCGATCCACGAGGCGCTTCTTGCTGGGCTTCTCGATATCTGGCTCGCGCCGCTGCGCGCGATCGATCCTGCGGGCGAGCCGCGCGAGGAAATCATGCGCTACATGCGCCGCAAGCTCGAGATGAGCCGCGAGATGCCGCGCGAAAGCCGCCTGTTTGCCAATGAAGTCTTGCAGGGCGCGCCGCGGATGGGCGCGGGATTGTCCACCGATCTCAAGACCTTGGTGGACGAGAAGGCCAAGGTGATCGAGGGCTGGATCGCCGAGGGGCGTCTTGCCCCGGTCGATCCGCATCACCTGATCTTCTCGATCTGGGCGCTGACCCAGCATTACGCCGATTTCGACACGCAGGTGCGTGCGGTGCTCGGCCCGGGCAAGGACCCGATCGAAGGGGCGGCGCCGTTCCTCGATATGCTCTTCGCGCGGCTGCTCAAGCCATAAGCGATTAAGCCTTCCGTAACTATCCCCGGAGTTTCTGCCTGATCTTAACGGTCCGGTAACGCCCCCGGCGCAGTCTGAGGATGCGTGGGGGCGCAGGAATATGGAGCTCGGGATGGACCGGATTTCGGGGTTGATGCCTCAGGTCGGGTGGTCGCCTCTGTTGACGGTGGCGGCCCCGAAGACAGCGCCTGCCAGCACGGTGGAGGCGGCGGCGAATGCGGCCAATACCAACGGCGGCCTTGGCGCGAATGTAGACACCCAAACGTCGCAGAATCGCGCGCAGCAAGTGCGCGCCTTGGAAGCGCGCGCGGCACGCGGCGCCAGCGCGCTGAAGGAGGAAGGGCAGGATCGCGGCACGGAGGATGCAAGCCAATCGGCCCGTACTCTTGGCAGACGCGATGGGGATGCACGTCCCGATCCCGATGCCTTGACCGGCCCCATCCCGACATTCGAGGTCACGCCGCTCGAGGCACAGGCCGCTGCGCTCTGGGCCGCGCCGGACCTCGTGGAGACCTCGGACACCCCCGCCCCAGAGCCAGTGCAGCCCGCCGACACGATCCAGACCACCGACACATCGACGGAAGAGCGTGCGGAGGTCAAAGCGCCCGACACCGCCAGGGAGGCGCGTGCCGAGCCTGCACCGCAGGCGGAAGATAAAAACGACGCGCCCTCCGATCATCGGAGCGGCGCGTCGCAGGAGGGATGGTCTCAGGTTGCCCCGCAGGTCGCGCCGAACCTCGACGTGACCCGCTAGGCCCCTGCCCTTACTCGGCTGCCGTCGCAGCCGAGGGGTTGTTGGGATGGCTCGTCCAGTTGGCGTAGTCGCCGACCGTCTCGCCGGTGCGCGGATCCACCTCGCCCTTGTCCATCTTGCGCATCGTGATGCACTCGACCGGGCAGACTTCAACGCAGAGGTTACAGGCCACGCATTCCTCGTCCTTGACCGAGTAGACGCGATCTTCGGTCACCGCGATCGCCTGGTGCGAGGTATCCTCGCAAGCGGCATAGCAGCGACCGCATTTGATGCAATCGTCCTGATTGATCTCGGCCTTGGTGACGTAGTTGAGGTTCAGATACTGCCAATCGGTAACGTTCGGCACCGCGCGCCCCACCAGTTCGGAGGTCGAGGTGAAGCCCTTGCGATCCATGTAATCGCTGAGGCCAGAGATCATTTCCTGCACGACCTTGAAGCCATAGGTCATCGCCGCCGTGCAGACCTGCACATTGCCGGCCCCGAGCGCCATGAACTCTGCCGCATCGCGCCAGGTGGTCACGCCACCGATGCCCGAGATCGGCAGGCCCGCCGTTTCGGGATCGCGGGCGATCTCGGCCACCATGTTCAGTGCGATCGGCTTCACCGCCGGACCGCAATAGCCGCCATGGGTGCCCTTGCCGTCGATCGTCGGCTCCGGCGCGAAATCGTCCAGATCAACCGAGGTGATCGAGTTGATCGTGTTGATCAGTGAGACCGCATCGGCCCCGCCACGCTTGGCGGCCTCCGCCGGGCGGCGGATGTCGGTGATGTTGGGCGTGAGCTTCACGATCACCGGCAGGCTGCAATATTGCTTACACCAGCGGGTGACCATCTCGATATATTCGGGCACCTGCCCCACCGCGGAACCCATGCCGCGCTCGGCCATGCCATGCGGGCAGCCGAAGTTCAGCTCGATCCCGTCGGCGCCGGTTTCCTCGACCAGCGGCAGGATCGCCTTCCAGCTTTCCTCGTCACAGGGCACCATCAGCGAGACGATGATCGCCCGGTCCGGGTAGTCCTTCTTGACCGCCTTGATCTCGCGCAGGTTGGTCTGCAGCGGACGGTCGGTGATCAGCTCGATATTGTTGAGACCGAGCAGACGGCGATCCGCGCCATAGATCGCCCCATAACGCGGGCCGTTGACGTTGACGACGGGCGGACCTTCCGAGCCCAGCGTCTTCCACACGACCCCACCCCAACCGGCTTCAAAAGCGCGGCGGACATTGTATTCCTTGTCCGTCGGCGGCGCGGAGGCGAGCCAGAACGGGTTGGGGGATTTGATACCGATGAATTCAGAAGTCAGATCGGCCATCTCTTAGCCCTCCATCAGGAATTGGTGGATTTCTTCAGCCGCATCGCGCCCCTGCGCGACCGCCGTCACGGTCAGGTCTTCCCCGGCATGGGTGCAATCGCCCCCCGCCCAGACCCGTTCGACCGAGGTGCGGCCTGCGCCGTCCACCTTGATCTTGCCGCCCGCGACTTCGACCTTCGGAGGCATGTCGCCCAGCGTCTGACCAATCGCCTTGAAGACCTGATCGGCGGACAGCTTGAAGGTCGCGTCGGTGATCTCCAGACCGCCCTCGCCCTTCTTCGTGTAGGCGAATTCGACCTGACGCACCGCGCCGTTGCCATGGATGGCGATGGGGGCGGCGTTCTCGATGATGTTCACGCCATGGGTGAGCGCGTGCTCCTGCTCGACCGTGCTGGCGGGCATCTCGGCGCGCGAACGACGGTAGACGAGCGTCACGTTGAGCGCGCCCAGCAGTTTCGACTGCACGGCAGCGTCGACCGCCGTCATACCGCCGCCGATCACGACCACGTCGCGCCCGATCGGCAGTTCGGCCAGATCGGAGGCCTGACGCAGCTCCGCGATGAACTCGGTCGCGGGGCGGATGCCGTCCTTGTCTTCGCCCTCGAGGCGCAGCGCGTTCACGCCCGACAGCCCCATCCCAAGGAAGACTGCGTCGTAATCGCCCAGCAGTTCGGCCAGATCGCCATCCCCGACGCGGCCAAGTTGCCAATTCTCGACGATAGTAATGCCGCCGATCTGCATCAGCCAGTCGACTTCCGCCTGCGCGAACCCGCCCGGCGTCTTGTAGCTGGCGATACCGTATTCGTTGAGCCCGCCCGGCTTCGAGCGCGCATCGTAAACGGTGACCTCGTGGCCATTCATCGCGAGACGGTGCGCACAGGCGAGACCCGCAGGCCCGGCGCCCACGACCGCCACCGATTTCCCGCTGCGCTCGGCGCGGGTGTAGGGGTGGCTTTGCTTGGCCATCAGCGTATCGGTCGCGAAACGCTGCAGCGCGCCGATCTCGACCGGCTCGCCTTCCGAATCCATGCGGACACAGGAGCCTTCGCAGAGATTTTCGGTCGGACAGACGCGAGCGCACATGCCGCCCATGATGTTCTGATCGAAGATCGTCTTCGCCGCGGCTTCCGGCGTTCCGGTCGAGATTTGCCGGATGAAGAGCGGAATGTCGATCGCGGTCGGACACGCCTCCATGCATGGCGCATCATAACAGAAATAGCAGCGATCGGCTGCGATGCGGGCTTCTTGCGTCCCCAGCGGCGGCGCGTGATCGGCGAAATTGGTGCAGTAGCTTTCCGGGTCGAGCCGTGCTGGCGCGATCCCTTCGGTGAGCTGGCTATTGGACACTTGCGGGCTCCCTGTCAGTTTTTCTTGTTCCCTACGCTCGCACAGGATTGAATTTTATCAAGTGGTAAAATATGCCGCAGCGCGTCGGGTCGCCAATTCCCGCCCGATTGCCCGGTAGTTCAGCGCCCTCTACCCCATCCGTGCTCATTTATCGGGCAATCACGAGATCGCGAAACCCTGACATCAGGACGGCCGATGCGGCTTTTCACCGCGCGTTACCTCGCGTATAACCGCCTCCAGCACCAAAGAGCCCCGCAGAATGGGCTCCATTTCAAAGCACCCTTCGAGGACCGCATGACCAAAAATACCCGTGACAACGACGTGGCCTTCATTCAGGCCCTTGCCGAACTGCTCAATTCGAACGAGCTGACGGAAATCGCCGTGACGCGCGATTACGCGCAAGATGACAGCCTGAAAGTGCGGGTGTCGAAACAGACCAATATTGTGCAGGCAGCCGCCCCTGCGCCCGCAGCAGCCCCTGCTCCGGCACCCGCAGCGGCTCCGGCGGCACAATCCGCAGCCTCCGAGCAAGCCGCACCCGTCGAAGACCCCGCCGATCATCCCGGCGCCGTGGCCTCGCCCATGGTGGGCACCGCCTATCTCTCGCCCGAGCCGGGCGCATCGGCCTTCGTAAAGGTCGGCGATCAGGTCAAGGAAG
>NZ_DFRG01000005.1:0-6380 GCF_002378135.1 Thioclava sp. UBA3469 | reverse complement strand
GATGTATGAAGACCCGGCGGATCCGCGCCCGGCCCGCCAGCTCTATCGCCTGCTCGCGGCCCAAGGACGCGAGGGCGATGCGCTCGCGGTGATCCAGACAGCGCTGGAAAAGGCCCCGCAGGCCGATCCGCTGCTGCTGCTCTACCGGGCACGCTCGGAGGAGAAATCGGGCCGGTTCGACGCGGCGATCGCGACCTATGACGATCTCTACACCCGCGACAGCGGCGATCTGATCGTCGCGAATAACCTCGCGAGCCTGCTGAGCACCCATCGCGACGACCGGCCCAGCCTCGAGCGTGCGGCGCAGATCGCGAAACGCTTCCGCGAGCGTCCCGAACCCGCCTTCAAGGACACCTATGGCTGGGCGGAATATCGGCTGGGCAATTACGGGGCGGCGCGCCCCCTGCTCGCCGCTGCCGCCGCCGGATTGCCGGAGAACCCGCTCGCGCAATATCACTACGCCGCCGTGCTGATCGCGCTGGAAGAGACCGATCTGGCCGAAGCCGCCCTGCGCGACGCGCTGCGTCTGGCCGGTGAGCCGCTCCCGCCCGCGATGCAAGGCGCGCAGGCGCAGCTTGCCGCCCTGACCGGAGAGGGCTCGTCGGGCAACACCCCGCGCCCGGCCCCGGCCCAGCGCTGATTTTGTCTTTGGATCAAAGCTCTCGCAGGGTAAGCTCATGTTAAGCGCCGCGTCAGACGGCCTATGAGCGAGCAGTCGAGATGATCACCACGAGCCCCCCTCTGCGCGAGGTGCGTGCCCTGCCATGGGGTACGCTCGGCCTGCTGACGCTGGCCGTCCTCTCCCATCCGTTCTTCGCATTGGGGTTCGCGAGCCTCGGGGCCGCGTGGTCCACGCCGGAATATAGCCACGGACCGCTGATCCCGCTGATTTCGCTCTATCTTTTCGCGCGCGAATTGCATCACTCACCGCTCACGCTAGAGGCCCGCCCGCAGCGCTGGCAAGGCGTCGCGGTGATCGCAGTGGCGCTCGCCCTCGCGGTCTTCGGCAGCCGCGCGCAAATCGCCGATTTCGTGACCTATGCGCTGATCGTCTGGATGATGGGCGCGGTACTGCTGAGCATGGGCTGGCAGGCGGGCAAGCGCCATTGGAAGCCGGTGCTGCATCTGATCTTCATGCTGCCGCTGCCGCAGATCCTTTACTGGAAACTCACCATCGCCCTGCAACTCGTCTCGTCGGAACTCGGCGTGATGCTGGTGCGCGCCGCCGACATCCCCGTGCACCTGAGCGGCAATGTGATCGACCTCGGCGTCTACAAGCTGCAGGTGGCCGATGCCTGTTCGGGGCTGCGCTATCTCTTCCCGATCCTCAGCTTTTCCTACCTGTTCGGCATCCTCTATCGTGGTCCGTTCTGGCATAAGGCCGTGCTCTTCGTGATGGCCGCGCCGCTGACGGTTCTGCTGAATTCGCTGCGCATCGGTATGGTCGCGATCCTCGTCGACGCCTACGGGATTGAGCAGGCCGAGGGCTTCCTGCATGTCTTCGAGGGTTGGGTGATCTTCGGCGCCGCGATCGCGATCCTCAGCCTCACCGCAATCGGGCTGCAGCGGCTGGTGGCCGAGCCGAAACCGCTCTCGGAGGCGCTCGACCTCGATTATCGCCGTTTCGCGCCGGAAGCGCGTCGCTTGCGCAACCTCGCGCCGTCGCGCGATCTGGGGCTCGCGGTCGTCCTGACGGGGGTCGCGCTGGCGCTCTGGTCGGGCCTGCCGCAGATGACGACGCTCCCGCCGGAGCGCGCGCCGCTGTCGTCCTTCCCGACGCAGATCGATGGCTGGCAGGGCACCCGCCGCCCGCTAGAGCCGGCGACGGAAACTGTGCTGGCGGCGAGCGATTATCTCAACGCGGTCTATACCGATCCCGCGCAGGACGCGCCGGTGAACCTGTTTGTGGCGTGGTATGCCGATCAGAGCCAGGGCGACGGCATCCATTCCCCCGAGGTCTGCCTGCCGGTCGGCGGCTGGGAAGTCAGCGCTTTCCGTCCGCATCGCATCGCCCTGCCCCACCGCGCCCCCTTCGAGGTCAACCGCGCGATCATCACCAAGGGGCTCAACCGGCAACTGGTTTATTACTGGTTCGACGGGCGTGGCCGCGCGATGACGAGCGACTGGCGCGCGAAGCTGTCGGTGATCGTGGACGGGATCACGCGCGGACGGACCGATGGCGCGCTGGTGCGCTATGTCACGCCGATCCGACGCGACGAGGATATCCGCGCAGCCGACCGGCGGCTTACGCGCTTCATCGGGCAGTCCCTGCCCCGGCTGAGCGCTTCGATTCCGGATTGAGCGGGCTTACGAGCCCAGCGCGACGGTTCCGCCCCAGCAACCCGGGATCGGATTGCGCGTGTCGAACACAAGCGGGCAGGTTTCCACGGCTTTGATCGCACGATCCACGCGCGCATCGGCCATCGCCGGTGTTAGTCCGATCGCGAGCGCATGGGCCACCGGATCGTAGAGCGCACGGCCCGTCAGATCAGCGGTCGCGTGAGGCGTGGTTTCGCGCAGATCACCCGCGAAGGCAGAGCTGGCCACACCGGCCACAACCAGTGCGGTAAACGCCACCGCCGATGTCCTCCAATGCGCCATACAAGTTCCAAGCTGAATGCTTAACGATATAGGGCGAACCATCTCGCTGTCCGCCCCTGGAGTTTGTGGCGCAAATGGGGCGGCGCGCAACTGGAATCTTGGCGAAAATTGAGCGAAAAGAACTATTTATAAGAAACAATTCCGCTCGATCTGTAGGCTTTATTTCCCCATCTTGGAGAATATCCGATCATAGGCCGCAAGGAGCTGTCGGGCCGAGAAGTCCCAAGACAGCGCATCGAGCACCCGCGCCCGGCCCAGCCGCCCCATCGAACGCGCGCGTTCGGGCGCCTCGATCAGGGCCGCGATCCGGGCGGCGAAGTCCTTCGGATCATTGGCGCGGGCATAAAGCGCGGCCTCCCCTGCAGAGGCCCGCCCTTCGGTCAGTTCGAACTGCACCAAAGGCTTCTCGAGCGTCATGTATTCCATGACCTTGTTCATGGTGGAGATGTCGTTCATCGCGTTTTTCGGATCGGGCGCGACGCCAATATCGATCACGTTCATCGCCGCCAGCATATCCTCGCCGTAGAGCGGGCCGGTGAAGGTGAAATAGTCACTCAGGCCCCGCGCCGCGACGTCGGCCTCCACGGTGGGCAGTTCGGGCCCGAAGCCCACGATCACCACATGCAGATCGCTGTAGCCGAGCTTGCGCACCAGATGCTCGACCGCCTGAACCAGAAGGTCCATCCCCTCCTGCTGCCCGATCACGCCGATATAGCCGAGCACCGTCTTCGCGCCCTTGCGATAGGCGGGATCACCGGGCCCGGGCAGGAAGGTCTCGACGCGCGGGGCGGAGCGGACGACGAAGACGTCCTCGGGGGCCATGCCACCGCGCGAGATTGCGATCTTGCGGAAGCTCTCGTTCGTGGCCATCGACACCGAGGCGCTGGCGAAGGTGATCCGCTCCCAGATGCGCATCACGGCCCAGAGGAGCCCCTTCTTGCCGAACTTGGCCTCGAAGAGTTCCGGGCAGACGTCGTGATGATCGAACATGTAGCGCACGCCCGACAGCCGGTAGCGCCAGGCCAGAAGCCAGATCAGGTCGGGCGGGTTGCAGCCCTGGATCACGTCGAAGCCGCGCTCGCGTTTCACCCGTTTCGCCAGCCGGAACCACGCCTTGATCGCGTGCCAATATTCGCGCGCATAGGCCACCGCGCCGGAATGGGCTTCGGGCGGTGCGGGGTGGCGGTAGATATGGATGCCCTCGATCTCTTCATAGGCCGCGTCCCAGCCGCGCCCCATCGGACAGATCACCGAGACCTCGTAGCCCGCCGCGCGCAATGTCGTGGCCTCCAGCCAGACCCTGCGATCCAGCGGCACCGGCAGGTTCTCCACCACGATCAGAATGCGTCTCGCCATGCCCCTTAAGACCCGCCCTTGCCACGGGGGCGGTTTGCCGCCCATTTTTAAGTGAGCCCCTTTCGCTCACGTCTTACGACGGTTATGTCCCAGCCACGCGTTGGTTTCCACCCCGCATAACTCCGGATTTCCCCATATGTTGCGCTCTCTACTCTCCCGTCTCAAACCAGAGACCGCTCCCTCCTCGGCACCCAATGGTCTGCCTCGTCCGGAGGCGCCGATCTGCGTGATCGGGGACCTTCACGGCCGCGCCGATCTCTTGGGCAAGATGTTCGAGCGGATCGGGCAGGAACCGGAAGGCGCGAAGGCCCGGATCATCACGCTGGGCGACATGATCGACCGTGGCCCGAATTCGGCGCGGGTGCTGGCGACGCTTCATGCGGCGCAGCTTGCCAATCCCTCGCGGATGATCTGCCTGATGGGCAATCACGAGCGGATGATGCTCGACTTCCTGCTGTCGCCCGATGCACGCACCGCCGGCTGGCTGCGCGTAGGCGGATTGCAGACGTTGCAGAGCTACGGCATCGCGCCGCCCGATCCGCGCGAGACGGACCCGGAGGTGCTCGACGCGCTGCGCATGGACCTCGCCCGCGCGCTGGGGCCGGACCTGCTGGCATGGCTCGATGCGCGCCCCGCGATGTGGCGCGAGGGGCGCTTCGCCGCGACCCATGCCGGGGCCGATCCCTATCACCCGATGGAACGCCAAAGCCGCGATGCGCTGCTTTGGGGCCATCCACGGTTCGGCCAGATGACGCGGCGCGACGGGGTCTGGATCGCCTTCGGCCATTGGGTCGTGGAGCAGCCGGTTGCCGATCAGGGCCGCATCGCGGTCGATACCGGCGCCTATGAGACCGGGCTCCTGAGTGCGGCGTGGCTCGACAAGGGCGGGCTGCGCTTCCTGCAAGTCGAAGGCTGAAAGACGATGGGCGCCCCCGAAGGGAGCGCCCGTTGGCAGGTTACAAGCCGTCTCTCTCTCGCAACCGGTGTTGGAATTACTTGCCCGTCTGGCGCAGCACCACGGCGACGGTCATCACGCAAAGCCACAGATCATTCAGCAGCGACAGCCGCGCATAATAGCGTTCGTCGAAGCGCACGCGATCCACGAAGGCGGTGGTCGAACGCCCGGCGACCTGCCACAGCCCGGTGATGCCGGGGCGCATCTTGTAGTAAGCCAGGCCCATCGCGCCTTTGTAGCTGGCTTCCTGATCGAGCATGAAGGGGCGCGGCCCCACGAGGCTCATGGACCCGAACAGCACGTTGAAGAACTGCGGCAGCTCGTCGAGGCTGGTGCGGCGCAGGAAGCGACCGATGCGGGTGATGCGCGGATCGTCGTCGAGCTTCTGGTTCACCGACCATTCCAGCGCGAGCGCGGGGTTTTCGTTGCACAAATGCACGAGCTGCGCCTCGGCATCGACATGCATGGTGCGCAGTTTGTAGCAGCGGAAGCGCTTGCCGCCCTGTCCGACGCGGATCTGCGAATAGAAGGCGGGACCGCCATCGGCGCGCACCGCGAGCGCGAGCACCGCGATCAGCGGCAGCAGGACCGGAAGGATCGCGACCACGGCGAGAATGTCGAACAGACGCTTGCCCATGCCCTCGTAGCGCAGAATGCGCGACCGTTCCTGGGTGGCACCCGTTACACTTGCAAGCTCGAAATTGGTCGAGAGATCCGACATTTTCGCCCCTATTACCCTACCTCAGAGTGCGAACCTTCGAGCCCGCTTTTCTTTAACCCGGTTTTCACCTTTGATTCGTCCATAATTGTGACGAAAGCCGACAATTGTTGCGGCTCGGGGCTATAAAGAGATCTCGGCTAAAAATCACAAGTCGTTGATCATCGTTATTTATCTTGTTGTTTTATATATCACATTTTTCTCGACCTGCGGAAATCCGCAGTCTCGCCTCACTCGCGCATAAGGCGATTAGCGTCAAAGCTTCCCTAAGGTCACTTTTGGTTAAAACGTTATGAAGCCGGATGTCCGCGCAGCCCCGCTGAAAGGGTGGATTTTCCACGACCTCTTGATCCCGCGGCGCAACTGCCCATATCGGCTGGGAAGATGTTATGGAGATTAACATGACCCGAGACGATGCCCGCGCCCTCTATATCGAGCAGCGCGTCGCGAATGAGAAGAAGTCCGCCCTTCTGGGCTATGTGCTGTGGTTCATGCTGCCGATGCTTGGCGTGCACCGGATGTATATGGGGCGCGTCTTCTCCGGCGTGGTGATGCTGGCGCTGACCGGGATCGGCACGCTCCTGTCGCCCATCCTGATCGGCTTCATCCCGCTTGGCCTCGCAGGGCTGTGGTGGCTGATCGACGCGCTGCTGATCCCCGGCATGGTCTCGCAGGATATGGCCGAGACGCGCTGGCGGCTGATGCAGGAAGCTTAATCCGCCTGCCGGATCGGGTGCTCGGCCAAGGCCT
>NZ_DFRG01000161.1:0-17727 GCF_002378135.1 Thioclava sp. UBA3469 | reverse complement strand
GGCGCCGGCAAGTCCACCCTGCTGCGCATCATGGCCGGCATCGACAAGGACTACCTGGGCGAGGCGCGCCCGCAGCCGGGCATCAACATCGGTTACCTGCCCCAGGAACCGGAGCTGGACCCGGACAAGAACGTGCGCGAGATCGTCGAGGAGTCCCTCTCCGAGATCCGCGGCGCCCAGGAGCGCCTGGAAGAGGTGTACGCCGCCTACGCCGAGGAAGACGCGGATTTCGAGAAACTGGCCGAAGAGCAGGCCAAGCTGGAAGGCATCATCGAGGCCACCGACGCGCACAATATCGAGCGCCGCCTGGACATTGCCGCCGACGCCCTGCGCCTGCCGCCCTGGGACGCCTCCGTGGAGACCCTGTCCGGTGGTGAGCGCCGCCGGGTGGCACTTTGCCGCCTGCTGATGAGCGCCCCGGACATGCTGCTGCTGGATGAGCCCACCAACCACCTGGACGCCGAGTCCGTGGCCTGGCTGGAGCGCTTCCTGCACGAGTTCTCCGGCACCGTGGTGGCGGTGACCCACGACCGCTACTTCCTGGACAACTCCTGCGAGTGGATCCTGGAACTGGACCGGGGCCACGGCATTCCCTGGAAGGGCAACTACTCCTCCTGGCTGGAACAGAAGGAGCAGCGCCTGGAGCAGGAAGAGAAGAAGGAAAGCGCCCACCGCAAGACGGTGGAGAAAGAGCTGGAATGGGTGCGCCAGAACCCCAAGGGCCGCCGCGCCAAGAACAAGGCCCGGGTGAGCGCCTTCGAGGAGCTGGCCAGCCAGGACTTCCAGAAGCGCAACGAGACCCAGGAACTGTACATTCCGCCAGGCGAGCGCCTCGGCGAGAAGGTGTTCGAGATCAACGGCGTCTCCAAGCAGTTCGACGGCAAGCTGCTCTATGAAGATCTGAGCTTCTCGGTGCCGCGCGGCGCCATTGTCGGCATCATCGGCCCCAACGGCGCGGGTAAGACCACCCTGTTCCGCATGTTCGCCGGCGAGGAAACGCCGGACTCCGGCGACATCGAGGTGGGCGATACCGTGGACCTGGCCTACGTGGACCAGAGCCGCGAAGACCTGGACGCCAACAAGACCGTCTGGGAAGAAGTGTCCGACGGCAACGACATCCTGCGCATCGGCAACTACGAGGTGCCCAGCCGCGCCTACCTGGGCCGCTTCAACTTCAAGGGCGGCGACCAGCAGAAGAAGGTGGGGCTCCTCTCGGGTGGTGAGCGCAACCGCGTCCACATGGCCAAGCTGCTGAAAGAAGGCGGCAACGTGCTGCTGCTCGACGAACCGACCAACGATCTGGACGTCGAAACCCTGCAGGCTCTGGAAGCCGCGATCGAAGACTTCGCCGGCAACGCGATCATCATCTCGCACGACCGCTTCTTCCTCGACCGCCTCTGCACCCACATCCTCGCCTTCGAGGGCGACGCCCATGTGGAATTCTTCGAGGGCAACTTCGAGGATTACGAGGAAGACAAGATCCGTCGTCTGGGCCCGGATGCGGTCGAGCCGAAGCGGGTGAAGTACAAGAAGTTCAGCCGGTAATGTGGTTTCTATTGAAGACAAGACTTAGCCAACTTGGTTAAGCTTTCTTCATGGGCCGCAAGAATCGAGAACCGACGGGTAACATTAGAGGCGCGAGCGATGCAGCTCGCGCCTTATTTTCTTCTCTGCGAGAGATCAGAAGTCACTTGATCTATATCGATGCAGATCAAAACAACCTCGCATCAAGGACACTCGCTGTAATCATTCTTCGCGCCCTAGAAGATGAACTACCCAAAGCCTACAAATCGAAAAGACTATATTTCCGTAGCTACGTAGAGGCGAATTCGGACACCCCCACGCCTTACCCCCTCACAACACTCGAAGTGAGCACTTGGGGAACTCGAATAGTTCCCCTTTTTGCATTATCAAACACGCCCCGCGGCCTTTTACCTTTTAGGCAATGGATGTCTGAATGCGTGCTCTTCCCCCAAGACACCGGCCTCGGAAATTTCCCGAACGCCGAAAAACTTTAACCTAGTCTCTCACGAGTAGAGTTCCTGAGAATGGCTAGAAATGAAATAGGAGCTCACTTCGACGCCCGAACATCGCACTCTCATGATTCCGTAAATCACGACTTCAAAATGCTCGATTTGAAGGTCAATGGGAGCGAGGACAAACACAGAGAAAGAAACAATTCGCCGCATGAATGGACCTATTTGTCAGCGACCATCGCTTGTATCGCCTACGAAGTGATAACCTCTCTTCGCATTGAGGGTGATGAAGGCAACTTCGAAATCATCTGTGATCGACCGCAAGCGGCAAGTTAGACCACTACTCCCCAACCAAAACCACACACCCCAGCCCCATCTCACATCGCCCCTTGCGCGCCACCTTCCCCAGTTCCCCATTGCCATCTATAGTGTCTGGTAAGGGACAAGACACAAGACAAAGCGGGGATGGGACTTGGCGCATATCATCGTGATGGGCAACGAAAAGGGTGGGTCGGGGAAGTCCACCACCTCGATGCATGTGGCGACCGCCTTGGCGCGGATGGGATGGAAAGTGGGGGCGCTCGATCTCGATCTGCGGCAGCGCAGTTTCGGGCGCTATGTCGAGAACCGGCTGGCCTATATGGACCGCGAGGGGCTCGACCTGCCCTGCCCCGATTATCGCGAACTGCCCGAGGTGGACGCCTCGACGCTGGGTCCGGGGGAGAACCCCTATGACCATCGTCTGTCGACCGCCGTGGCCGAGATGGAGCCGTCTTGCGACTTCATCCTGATCGACTGCCCCGGCTCGCATACGCGGCTGTCTCAGGTCGCACATTCGCTGGCCGATACGCTGGTCACGCCGCTCAATGACAGCTTCATCGATTTCGACCTGCTGGCACGGATCGACCCGGTGACGTCGAAGGTGATCGGCCCGTCGATCTATTCCGAGATGGTCTGGTCGGCGCGGCAGCTGCGCGCGAAGGCGGGTCTGAAGCCGATCGACTGGATCGTGCTGCGCAACCGCGTGGGCGCCCAGCAGATGCACAATAAGCGCAAGGTGGGCGCGGCGCTGGAGCAGCTCTCGAAGCGCATCGGGTTCCGCGTCTCGCCCGGCTTCTCCGAGCGGGTGATCTTCCGCGAGCTGTTCCCGCGCGGGCTGACGCTTCTGGACCTCAAGGATCTCGGCGTCGAGAGCCTCAACATCTCAAACGTGGCGGCCCGTCAGGAAGTGCGCGACCTGATGAAGGAGCTGGACCTGCCCGGCGTCGCGGTCGACTTCTGAGCCGCGCTCACGGCGCGACAGGCCCCTTGAGACAAACAAACGCCCGCTGGGAATGACCCTCGGGCGTTTCGTACTGGTACGGGTAGCTGACTAAAGCGCGTGCGTTTACTGAGGCTTCGGCATCTCAGCGAAAGGCGATACGCGTCTGCGGCACGGTGCGGGCATCGAGCCGAGTTCTTTCATCCGCAGGTCAATCCGATCCTCGCGGCGCTTGAAGAGGCGAAAAAGGGCAGCCAGACAGCGCATTTCGTGTCTCCTTTGTATCGACGCCGTTTTGGCGTCACCCTTCGAGATTTCCGGCCAATTGAGGCGCTTACGTGGCGGGCTGAGGATATGTCAGTGGCGTTGTCGGGACGCTTTCACGGCCTCTTACGCCGCGACAGGACCGTCGCAGTTTGCGATATCCACGCCATTACGGGCTTTGCGCGACCAGCCAAGCGCCGCGAAAAGCCCCAGCCCCGCCAGCATCATCCAGACCGAGGCGGGAAGCGGGACCGTGGCGGGCGTCTCGACCATCATCGCAATGTCGTCGAGCGAGGCGTTCATATAGTAATAGCTCGTCTCGACATCGAACTGGATGCCCAGTGTCGATCCCACACCCGCCTGCAGATAACTGGTCAGATCGTAGCTCAGCGGCGTCGCGCCCTGGACCGCCGCGTCGCCCGGCTGGGTCGAGAAAATCTGCGAGATCACCGCGCCCGCATCGTCGATCAGGCTCACGCGGAACTGCTGATTAGGGTCGTCGAAGCCCGACGCGTAGTGGTTCACGAGCTGATAGGTGAAGTTGAAACTTGCGCTGATCACCCGATCGGGGACCGTGAAGAACTGCGTCAGGGTCGAAATCCCGTAGCCGGTCTGTTCGTTCATCACGTCGTAATTGCCAGAGATCGGATCCACGCGGCGCGTCGGCCCGCGCGGATTGAACCGCCCGTTATTGATCTGGAAGTCCTCTGCATAGGAAGAGCTGGTCGCATTCCAACCCGACAGATCGCCGGTCTCGAAATCACCGTTGGTGATCAGATCGACCGTCACCGCCTGCGCGGCGGAGGCATAAAGGACGCTCGCCACCACAAGGGCGAGACAGCGCTTCGCAAAACTGGCAATCGGTAACAACATGACACGCTCGATCTCGATGGGGCCGCCCCGTTCTTGATGCGGAGACGACTTCGTTACCTTTCATTAACCATCGGAATCGGGACGCACTGGGGCTCCACCGGGGCAATTTCACGATGGGCCGCCATGATGTTTCCACAATCGAAACGCCGCCCCGGAGGGCGGCGCGATTGTTGCTAGCGATGCGAGAGGGAGGTTACCGGGCCCAATCCCACGGCACGGTGAACTCGCCCAGCTTATGGGCCAGCGCATCCTGATCGCAGTCTCCCGTGGTCGCCAGATGCGCCACCAGACCGCGCTTCTTGTCCTCGGTGACCGAGATGACGTGCGCCTTGATACCCGCCGTCTCCAGCTCGGCATTGAGCACCCGGGTGATCGCCTTCTTGCGCAGGTCGGGCTTGAAGATCTTGCCCACCGCTGTCTTCGGCAACTCGTCCATCACCTCGAGATATTTCGGGACCGCGGCGCGCTCGTGGATATTGGCGCGCGCATGCTCCATCAGCTCCTCGTTGGTCACCTCGGCATCGGCCACCAGCTCGACATAGGCGCAGGGCAGCTCGCCCGCGAAACTGTCAGGCTGGCCGATCGCACCGGCGAAGGCCACCGCCGGGTGGCTCAGCAGCGCGTCCTCGATCTCCGCCGGGTCGAGATTGTGCCCGCCCCGGATGATCAGGTCCTTCGCGCGTCCCGTGATCCAGAGATAGCCATTCTCGTCGATACGACCCAGATCCCCGGTGCGCAGGAAACGCTCCTCGGCGAACAGGTCGTGGTTCTTGTCCGGCTCGGTATAGGTCGAGCCCTCGAAGACACCCGGATTGGCGACGCAGATCTCGCCGACCTCGTCGCGCGCGCATTCGTCGAACGTGCCGTTGCGCTTCTTGAGGATGCGCACGTGGGTGTAGGGCATCGGGATCCCGACTGACCCCACCTTTTTCATCCCGTCCACCGGATTGACCGACACCAGACAGGTCGCCTCGGTCAGGCCGTAGCCTTCCGCGATCTCGACCCCGGTCGCCGCCTTGAAGCGGTTATAAAGCTCGATCGGCAGCGGGGCCGAGCCCGAGAGCGCGATCCGCAGCGAGGAGATATCGGCATCGACCTTGCGCTGCACCATCGCGGACACAGCGGTCGGCACGGTGATCAGGAAGGTCACCTGCCAGCGCTCGATCAGCTTCCAGAAATTGTCGAACACGCCCTCCCCGCGATAGCCCGCGGGGGTCGGGAAGATGACATGCGCCCCGCTCGCGATGGCCGACATCAGGATCGGATAGGCCGCGAAGACATGGAACAGCGGCAGCGGGCACATCATCACGTCGTCTTGCTTGAACAAGAGCCGCCCGCCGAGCCAGCCGTTATAGATCATGCCGGAATATTTGTGCTGCGCGACCTTGGGCATGCCCGTCGTGCCGCCGGTGTGGAAATAGGCCGCGACGCGATCCTCGTTGGGATCGTCAAACATCAGCCGGTCGCCGGGCATCTTGCTGGCTTCGCCGTTGAAGCTCATCACCTTCGCGTTGTGCTTCACCTCGGTCTTGGGGCGAATGAAGGGCACGATCCAGCTTTTCGGCGGCGAGAGGTAGCGATTGAGATCGACCTCCAGCACGGCCTCGACATTGGGCGCAAGGCGCACGGCTTCAGCCGCCTTCTGCGCCACGTCGGTCTTCGGGAACGCCTTCAGCGTCACCAGAACCTTCGCCTTGGTCTCACGCAGAATGGCGCCGATCTGCTCGGCATCCAGAAGCGGGTTGATCGGGTTCACGATCCCGGCCGTCGCGCCTGCCAGCAGCACCGTCGCGGTCTCGAGCGAGTTCGGCAGCAGGTAGGCCACCGTGTCGGTCGGCCCCACGCCCAGATGGCGCAGCAGGTTCGCGGCCTGCGTGACCTTGCCGTGCAGTTGCGACCAGCTCAGCGTCTCCGCCTTGTCGGTCGGGCCGGACATGATCTGGAATGACAGCGCCGGACGATCGCCATGGGCTTTGGCGGTCTCGCTCAGAAAGCCGTAAAGCGTTTCGGGGCGGTTGCGCGCCTCCCAGGGTTTCTCGGCCTCGACCGCATCACGGTCGGCAACTGTCGCGAATTTCTGCATTAGTCTCCTCCAGCGGCCGCCGCGTTCCTCCACTGACGGGCCATGCGCAGGATGCGGCAAAAGCGCCCGCCACGGCAAGAGTTACGCCGCCGCCAAAACGTCACGTCACGCAAATTCTGACGTGGGGAAACAAGCGTCCGGGTTCAAGGTGCAAAGGCGCGAACGCCCCGTCACGCCCCTTCGGTGAATTGCAGCCTCGCGAGTTCGGCATAAAGACCGCCCTCGGAGACGAGGCTGTCATGCGTGCCCTGCGCGACGATCTTGCCCTCCTCGAAGACGACGATCCGGTCGGCCTTCTTCACGGTGGCCAGACGGTGCGCCACGATCACCGTGGTGCGGGTCTTGGCCAGTTGATCGACCGCCGCCTGCACTTCGCGTTCGGAGGCTGCGTCAAGCGCCGAGGTCGCCTCGTCCAGAAGCAGGATCGGCGCGTCGCGCAGGATCGCCCGCGCAATCGCGATCCGCTGCTTCTGCCCGCCCGAAAGCATCACGCCGCGCTCGCCGACATAGGTGTCGAACCCTTCGGGCAGCGCTTCGAGGAAGTCATAGGCATGGGCCGCGCGCGCGGCTTCTTCGACTTCGCGATCGCTCGCATCGGGCCGACCGAAGCGGATGTTTTCGCGCGCCGAGGCTGCGAAGACGACCGGGTCCTGCGGCACCAGTGCGATCGCCTGACGGAAATCGTGCCGCGCCATGTCGCGCAGGTCGTAGCCGTCGATCGTCACCTTGCCGGTCTCGGGATCCCAGAACCGCTGGATCAACTGCACGACAGTCGTCTTGCCCGCACCCGAAGGCCCGACCAGCGCCACCGTTTCGCCCGGCGCGATGTCGAGATCGACATGATCGAGCGCGGAGGCCTGCGGCCGCGACGGGTAATGGAAGCTCACATCCTCGAAGCGGATCGCGCCGGTTGCGGGCAGCGGCAGCGGAACGGGATGCTCGGGGTCTTTCACCGAATCCTCGCTTTGCAGCAGTTCCACCAGACGCTCGGTCGCACCTGCCGCCCGCTGCAATTCGGACCAGATTTCCGACAGCGCGCCGACAGAGCCCGCCACCATCACCGCGTAGATCACGAACTGCACCAATTCGCCCACGCTCATCTCGCCGCCGCGCACGTCGCGCGCGCCGATCCACAGGACGCCCACGACGCCTGCGAAGACGAGGAAGATCACGATCACGGTCATCACCGCGCGCGTACCGATCCGCTTCTTGGCGGACTGGTAAGCTTTCTCGGTGACGTCGGAGAATTTCTCGCGGGTGATCGCCTCATGGGTGAAGGCCTGCACGGTCTGCGCGGCCAGAAGCGACTCCGAGGCCGAGCCCGACGAATTCGCGATCCAGTCCTGGTTCTCTCGGCCCAGCACCCGCAGGCGACGGCCCAGAACCACGATCGGAACAACGACCACCGGCACGACCAGCAGCACCAGCCCGGTCAGCTTGGCCGAGGTGAACATCAACATGATCAACCCGCCGATCAGGATCAGCACATTACGCAGCGCCACCGAGACCGACGAGCCAATCACCGACAGGATCAGCGTCGTGTCGGTGGTGATGCGCGAGATGATTTCGCCAGTCAGGATCCGCTCGAAGAAGGCCGGGCTCATCGAGATCACCCGGTCGAACACCGCCTTGCGGATATCGGCCACGACCCGTTCGCCGAAGCGCGTCACGAGGTAGTAGCGCAGGCCCGTCCCGAGCGCGAGCAGCCCGGCGATGACCAGAGCGGCGAAGAAATACTGATCGAGCAGCGCCGCGCCCTTCTGGAACCCGTCCACCACGCGGCGCACCGCGAGCGGCAGGATCAGCGAGATCGAGGCGGTGGCGATCAGCGCCAGCAACGCTCCGAAGGCAAGTCCCTTGTAAGGTGCGATGAAGGGGCCGAGCCCCTTGAGCGCGCCGATCTTCTTCGTCTTCGGCCGGTCATCGGCCGGTCCCGTCGGTCTGCGAGCCATGAATTCCCCCTTGCTTGGTTCAAGGGTTTAGGCGGCGGGGGCATTACGGGCAAGCCTCGATTGGTCAAGCCTGCGGCACGCCCATGCCCGGACGGCTTCACGATAGCTCACATTTTCGCCGAAAAGGCTACGGGCGGCCGGACTCGAACCGGCACGGGCAATGCCCAAGGGATTTTAAGTCCCGTGCGTCTACCATTTCGCCACGCCCGCAGCGCGCTCTGGCTAGCGCGGGCGCGGCGACTTGGCAAGGCCGCGAGGCGCTCAGCGCCCCTCGAATTTCGGCGCGCGCTTCTCGAGGAACGCGGTCACGCCTTCGCGGAAATCATGGCTCTGGCCGAGGCTGCCCTGCAGCTCCGCTTCCAGTTCCAGCTGGGTCGACAGTTCATTGCTGTAGCCCTCGCGCAGCGACCGCTTCACCGCGCGATAGGCTGCCGTCGGGCCGTTGGCCAGATGCGCCGCGCGGGCACGCCAGTGATGATCGAAATCGACCTCGGCAATCGCTTCCCAGATCATGCCCCAGTCAGCCGCCTGCCGCGCCGAGATCTTGTCGGCGAACAGCGCCATGCCCATCGCGCGGGCAAAACCCACCTGACGCGGCAGCCAATAGGTGCCTCCCGCATCCGGCATCAGCCCGATCCGCGTGAAGGCCTGAATGAAGCTGGCCGCTTCCGAGGCGATGACCACGTCGGCGGCCAGCGCGATATTCGCCCCTGCCCCTGCTGCAGGCCCGTTCACCGCGGAGACCACAGGCAGCGGGCTCTCGTAGATCGCCTTGAGCATCGGCTCGTATTCGTCGCGCAGCACCCGCTCCAGATCGAGCCCGGCCGCCGCGACCCCGTCGCCCAGATCCTGCCCCGAGCAGAAGGCCCGCCCGGCGCCGGTCAACACGATCACCCGGGCCTCATCCTCGGCGCGTTTCACCGCCTCTAGGATTTCCGCGCGCATCTGCGCGTTGAGCGCGTTCATCACATCGGGCCGGTTGAGCGTGATCACCGCGACCTGCTCTTCGACCTCGTACCGGATAACCTTGAACACCATCTGGAAAACGCGCCTCCCTCTTTGTCGCGGCCCCACGATAACGCGGGTCACGCGAAGGGAAAGCGGAACGGGGCGTCACGAAGGACGCTCGCCTCGTTTTCTTCAGAAGATCTCGAACAGGCCCGCAGCCCCCTGCCCGCCGCCGATGCACATCGACACGACGCCGTAGCGCGCGCCGCGGCGCTTGCCTTCCAGCAGGATGTGGCCCGCCATGCGCGCGCCCGACATGCCATAGGGATGGCCGATCGAGATCGCGCCGCCATTGACGTTGAGCTTGTCGTCGGGAATGCCCAGCCGGTCGCGGCAATAGAGAAGCTGCGAGGCGAAGGCCTCGTTGATCTCCCACAGATCGATATCGTCGATGGAGAGCCCCGCCCGCTCCAGCAGGCGCGGGATCGCGAAGACCGGGCCGATCCCCATCTCGTCGGGCGCACAGCCCGCAACGGCCATGCCCCGGAACGCGCCCAGCGGCTCCAGCCCGCGCCGCGCGGCTTCCTCGGCGGACATCACCACGCAGGCGGACGCGCCGTCGGACAGCTGGCTCGCATTGCCTGCGGTCACGCACTTGTCGGGGCCCAGAACCGGCTTGAGCCCTTGAAGCCCCTCCAGCGTGGTCTGCGGACGGTTGCACTCGTCGCGCTCGAGCCGCACCGACTGCTCCGAGACCTCGCCCGTGGCCTTGTCCTTCACCAGCTTCACCGCCTCGACCGGAACGATCTCGGCGTCGAAGCGGCCCGCCTCCTGCGCGGCGACGGTGCGGGCCTGACTTTGCAGCGCGTAGATATCCTGCGCCTCGCGGGTCACGCCATAGCGCTCGGCCACGACCTCCGCCGTCTCGATCATCGACATGTAATAGGCGTCGGGCACACCGGGGCTGCGATAGCGATAGCCGTTCCAATGTTCGTTCTGCACCAGCGAGATCGAGTCTAGCCCGCCCGCAAGTGCCACGTCCATCTCGCCCGTCATCACGCCATGGGCAGCCGCCGCGATGGCGTTGAGGCCCGAGGCGCATTGCCGGTCCAGCGTGACGCCCGCCACGCTATCGGGCAGGCCCGAAGCCTGCGCGATATGACGCGCCACGTTGACGCCGGTAGAGCCCTGCGTGAGGGCGGAGCCGAAGATCGCATCCGCGATCTCGCCGCCTTCGAGCCCTGCACGAGAGACGGCCGCGCGCACGGCATGGGCGGCCAGTGCCGGACCTTCGAGATTGTTGAACGCCCCGCGATAGGCCTTGCCGATAGGCGTGCGGGCGGTGGAGACGATGACAGCGTCGCGCATGGGAATCCTCAGATGGTTTCGAGCCCGCACCAGTCCGCGATGAACAGGGCGCTGCTCTGGGTGATGCGACGGATGCTTTCCAGCTCGACGCGCTCGTTGAAGCCGTGGATCGCCTCGGCGCGCGGCCCGTAGACCAGCGCGGGCGTGTCGGCATAGAGCCCGAAGAAGCGGGCATCGGTGGTCGCGGTGATCGCCACGCGGTCGAGATCGCTCTCGTTGACGCTGCGATGCGCGCCTTCGAGGGCACCGATCGCCGCCTTCGCGGTGGCGGAGTGGTCGTCGGAAAGCGCGTAGCCCTCGGCCATGAAGCCGTGCCAGACGATCTCGGGCAGCGAGTTCTTCAGGAAGGCGTTGGAGCGCGCGGCATCCATGATGGTCTCGGTGATCTCGGCGCGCGCGGCGGCAATATCTTGGCCCGGATAGATCGCGATGCGCATGTCGAAGATGCTCCAGGCCGGGACAGAGGACGCCCAGTCGCCGCCCTGAATCTTGCCAATATTGAGGTTGATCGGGTGATGGACATGGCCGAAATCACCGTGCCGACAGCCCGGTGCATTCCAGCGTTCTTCCAGCCCGTGCAACGCCTCGATCAGCGGGATCGCGGCCTCGATCGCATTGGCGCCGGTGCCGGCATAGGCCACATGCGTGGGCAGACCTTTCAGGTGCACCTGCGCCCAGATCACGCCGAGCTGTGCGCCGACCAGCTTTTCCTCGAACGGTTCGGGGATCAGCGCGGCGTCGGCGCGGTAGCCGCGCTCAAGGCAGGCCAGCGCGCCGTTGCCGGTGCATTCCTCTTCCACGACGGATTGGAAGAGCACATCCGCGCCGGGGGCGAAGCCTGCCTTGCGCAGCGCATCCAGCGCGAAGAGGTTCGACACCAGCCCCGCCTTCATGTCGCCCGCGCCGCGCCCATAGAGCCAGCCATCGGCGACATGCGGCTCGAACGGCGGCGCGTCCCACATATCCAGAGGGCCCGCGGGCACCACGTCGATATGACCGTTGAGGATCAGCGAGCGGCCCTTGCGCGATTGGCTGCGATGGGTGCCCACCACGTTCACCGCGTCCTCGTAATCGCCCATCACCGGCGAGAAGCCCGGCATGTCGCGGATCTTGTCGACCTGGATCTGCCAGCGGTCCACCTCGTAGCCGCGCTCGTCGAGGGCGGCGGCCATGAAGTCCTGCGCGCTCTGCTCCTGCCCACGGGTGGACGGGTGCGAGGTCAGCTCGGAGAGAAACGCGGTCTCGTCGTCGAATGCGGCGTCGACCGCCGAGAGGATGCGGGTTTTCAGCTCGGTATCCATGTGGTGCCTCAGAATCTGGGAATGTCGCCTTGCGGCAGCGCAAGGGGTGCGCCGGTCGCCTCGCGGATCTCCGTCTCGGAGATGCCCTCGGCCAGTTCGACCAGCGCGAAGCCCTGCGCGGTCACGTCCACGACCGCCATGTCGGTATAGATCCGCGCCACCCGCGCCTTCGCGGTCAGCGGCAGCGAGCAGGTCTCGAGCAGCTTCGGGTTGCCCTTGCGGTCGCAATGGGTGGTCATCACGACGACGCGGCGCGCCTTCTGCGCCAGTTCGATTGCGCCGCCCGCGCCGGGGGAGAACTTGCCCGGGATTTTCCAGTTCGCCAGATCGCCGTTCTGCGCGACCTCGAAGGCGCCCAGCAGCGTCAGGTCGAGCCGCCCCGAGCGCACCAGCGCGAAGCTCACCGCGCTGTCGAAAAAGGCCGAGCCGGGGATCGTCGAGACATAGGCCCCGCCCGCGTCGATCAGGTTGCGGTCGGCGCGCTCGGGCGGCAGCGTCGGCCCGATCCCGGTCAGCCCGTTTTCCGAATGCAGGCAGACGGGGAAGTCGGCGGGCAGATGGTTGACCACCTTCGTGGGCAGGCCAATGCCCAGGTTCACGACCATGCCGGGCGCGATTTCACGCGCGGCACGGGCCACCATGCGGGATCTAGCGTCTGACAATGCCATACTCCTCGGAAATCTCGTCGAGTTTCACGACGTGGTCGATGAAGGCGCCGGGGCTCTCGGCCACGTCCGGATCGAGCCCGCCCAGCGGCAGCAGCTCTTCGGTCTCGGCGATAACGCGGGTCGCGGCCATCGCCATGAGCGGGTTGAAATTGCGCGCGGTGGCGGCATAGGCGAGGTTGCCGAAGCAATCGGCGCGCGCGGCATGGACCAGCGCCACATCGCCACGCAGAGCCGGTTCGACCAGCATCGGGCAGCCATTCATCTCGACCACCTGCTTGCCCTGCGCCAATTCGGTGTCGATGCCGATATCGGTGAGGATCGCGCCGAGCCCCGCGCCACCGGCACGGATACGTTCGGCGAGGATGCCCTGCGCGCAGAACTCGACCTCCATCCGGCCCTCGTTCATCGCCGCGATGGCGTTGGCGTTGAGCCCGAGATGGGTGACGATCAGCTTGCGCACCTGACCACCCGCGATCAGGTGGTCGATGCCCATGCCCGCCTCGTTGGCGTCGTTCTTGACCAGCACGAGGTCGCGCTGCCCCTGACGTGCCAGCTCGCGCAGCAGCGCGAAGGGGGTGCCGGGCACGCCGAAGCCGCCCACCAGCACCGTGGCGCCGTCGGGAATCTGCGCCACTACCTCTTCCATCGCGATGGATTTGTCGGGCAGCTTCATGCGCTGACCTCCTCGACCACCGGCAGGTCGTGATTGGCGGCGAAGGCATCAAGCGCGTCAGTGAGGATCGCCATGATCTCGTCGATCTGCGCCTCGGTCACGATCAGCGGCGGGCAGACGAGGAAATGGTCGCCCTCGTAGCCGCCCCGCGTGCGACGCGAATAGATGATGAGACCGCGCTCATAGGCCAGTTCGACCAGCTCGGTATGGGCGTTCCACTCTTTCGGCAGAACCTCCATCGTGTCGCGATCCGAGACCAGCTCGAAGGCCAGCAGCAGGCCCTTGCCGCGCACATCGCCGATGAAGGGATAGCGCTCCATCAGCCCGGTCAGCCGGGACTTGAGAACATCGCCCATCCGCGCGGCATTGCCGATCAGGTCGTGTTCTTCCATCTCGTCGAGCACCGCGAGACCGGCCGCGCAGGCCAGCGGGTTGCCCGCATAGGTAAAGCCGTGCAGGAAGCCACCCGCGTCGAGCAGCGCCTCGACCATGTCGTTGCGTGCGACCACCGCGCCCAGCGGCGCGTAGCCCGCCCCGAACCCCTTCGAGAGCGCGACGATGTCAGGGGTGATCCCCCAATGCTCGGCGGCGAGGAACTTGCCGGTGCGCCCGGCCCCGGTCATCACCTCGTCATAGATCAGCAGGATGCCGTATTCGCGGCAGATCTCGGCCACGCGGGTGTAGTAGCTGTCAGGCGCCACGAGCGCGCCGGTCGAGGCCCCGCCCACCGGCTCCATCAGGAAGGCGAGCACCGTCTCGGGGCCCTCCGCCTCGATCTTCTCGCGCAGCATCTCGGCATATTTGATGCCGCGTTCTTCCTCAGTGAGGTTGTCGCGGTCGAGGTAGCAGGTCGGCGCCGGAACTTTCGGCATCTCCGTGAACATCGGCGCGAATTTCCCGGTGAAGAGCGGGCTGCCGGTCACGCTCAGCGAACCCATCGTCGCACCGTGATAGGAGGGCAGCCGCGAGATCACCTTGTAACGGCTCTCCTCGCCCTGCGTGACCGCATATTGCCGCGCGAGCTTGATCGCGGTCTCGACCGCCTCGGAGCCACCGGATACGAAGAACACCTTGTCGAGCCCTTCGGGCATCCGCGCGGCGACCCGTGCGGCGAGATCCTCGGAGGGGTGCGTACGGAAATGCAGCCGGTAGCCGAAGGTCGAACGGTCCATCTGCGCCTTCATCTTCTCCAGCACGCGCGGATTGGAATGGCCGATATTGGAGACCATCGCCCCCGAGGAACCGTCGATATAGCGTTTCCCGTTCTCGTCGTAGTGGTAGATTCCCTCGGAGCGTTCGAGGAAAGGCCGCGGCTGGCGCGACTGGTAGAACAGGTGAGACTTTTCAGTCGTCATTTTGCACCTTCGAGATGTTTGCGCAGGAAATTCCGGGTCCGTTCCTGGGTCGGGTTCTTGAAGACCTGCTCGGGCGGCCCCTCTTCGACCACGACGCCCTTGTCCATGAACAGCACGCGATCGCAGACCGAGGCGGCGAAATCCATCTCGTGGGTGACGATGATCATGGTCATGTGCTCTTGCGCGAGCTTCTTCATGACCAGATTCACCTCTTCCACCAGCTCGGGATCGAGCGCAGAGGTGGCTTCGTCGAACAGCATCAGCTTCGGCTTCATCGCGAGCGCGCGGGCAATGGCCACACGCTGCTTCTGACCGCCCGAAAGCTGCGCCGGGTAATAGTCGATCCGCTCCAGCATGCCGACGTGATCGAGCTGCTCCTCGGCGAGCTTGTTGGCCTCCTTGTCGGAGATCTTCTTCAGCAGCTTCGGCGCCATCGTCACGTTGTCCCGGACGCTGAGATGCGGGAACAGGTTGAAGTGCTGGAACACCATGCCGATGTCCTGGCGCATCTGGTTGATGTGCTTCTCATACTGATTGTGCGGCAGGTTCTTGTTGACCTGCACCCCGTCGAGCCAGACCTCGCCGCCGGTCAGCGGATCGAGATCGTTGATGGCGCGCAGCAGCGTGGATTTCCCCGAGCCCGAGGGCCCGATGATCGCGACGATCTGGCCACGCTCCACGTTGAGCGAGATGTCCTTGAGCACTTCCAGCGTGCCGTAGGATTTCTGGGCGTGACGGATTTCGACGAAGGATTTTGTCTCTGTCATGTCGATATCTCCCGGATCAGCGATAGAGGCGGTTGCGGTTCTCGAACCAGCGGATCACCGCCTCCATGCCGAGATTGATGATGTAGTAAAGGACGGCAGCGGCCGCGTAGAACTCGAAGGCGCGGTAGGTCTGGCCGATGGCGCGCTGCGCCGAGAGCGTCAGTTCCGACACCCCGATCACCGAGACCAGCGCCGAGTCTTTCAGCAGCGCGATCATGTTGTTGCCGATGGGCGGCAGCACGTCGCGCACCGCCTGCGGCACCACGACCTTGACGAGCGCCTGTCTGCGCGACAGGCCCAGCGTCCGTGCGGCCTCCATCTGACCTTTGTCCACCGCGAGCATCGCGGTCTGGATCAGCTCGGAGTTATAGACGGCGAAGTGGAAGCCCAGACCGATCACGCCCGCCACGAAGGCCGGAAGGTCGATGCCGATCTGAACCAACCCGAAATAGATCAGGAAGAGTTGCAGCAGCAGCGGCGTGCCCATGAAGAGCCAGGCGATGAAGCGCACCGGCAGGCGAATGATGGCTGGCGCGTAAAGCGCGATCACCGCAAGCAGGATACCCCCGAAGAAGCTCAGGAGCGCCGAGGCGGCGGTGATGGCGATGGTCCACAGGACACCCAGCAAGAGCGTGCCGTAGAAAGGCGGGATGACGGAGAAATCGAGACCCATGGCTCACTCCTTCTCTTGCGGGCGGGAAAGGGGGGCGGATGCGCGGCTCATTGGATGCGCACCTTGCGGTCGAGGAACGACACGCCCTTACCCACCGCGGTGATGATGATGAGGTAGAGAACCCCCGCGAGGAAAAACATCTCGAACGGCTTGTAGGTCGAACCGATGTAGCGTTGCGCGGTGTAGGTCAGCTCCACCACCGAGATCGCGGAGACGAGCGCCGTGCCCTTGATCTGCGCGTTGATGTTCACGCCGAGCGGGCGGATCATCAGCCGCAGCGCCTGCGGCAGCGTCACCTTTCGGAACGCCTGCGCCTTCGACAGGCCCAGCGTGCGCGCGGCCTCGGTCTGGCCCCGGTCGACCGCGACGATCGCGCCGCGCATCGTCTCGGTCATGTAGGCCCCGATATTGACGCCCAGCCCGATCACGCCGGCCTGAAAGGCATCGAGCTGGATGCCAATCTGCGGGCCGCCGAAATAGAGCAGGAACAGCTGGATCAGCGCGGGCGTGCCACGAAAGAAGCTGACATAGGCCGCCCCGATGAAGCGCAGGATGGCAAAGCGCGAAAGCCGGGATGCTGCGCCAAGTGCGCCGCAAATGAGCCCCAGCACGATGGTCAGAACCGAAAGTTCGACCGTGATCACGGCAGCTTTCAGGAAGTACGGATAGACCTTGAGGATCAGTTCGATATCCACGGCATTCCCCTTAATGATGATCGCGGCGGGACAGGATGGGCAGCGCGCGTATCTCGCGCACGAGCGCTGTCGTCTCTTCGATCGCCGCTTCCAGGAACGCCTTCCCGGTCTCGGCATCGGCGACGGTTGGATCCCCCATCGTGCCGTCGGGTGACACAGAGGACCACCAGCGCATCAGCATCGCCTTGCCACCACCGGCCGCCAAATCGAGATTGAAGAATTTGGTGTCTGGATCGTGCAGGTTCTGACGCTCGGCCTTGTCGAGATCGACAAGCTCGGGGTGCAGATGCTTGTACATCGCAGCTTCGAATTCTCCGGCATGGGCAATGCCGCCCACTTCGGATTTGCGCAGGCCCTGAATTCGGTCGCTGCACAAGTTCCAATAGGACGCCGAAACACAGATGATGCCGGTGCGGATGACCGTCTTGCGCGCCGCGAGATCGAGGATCGGGTGGTTCGACCCGTGCGAGTTCAACAGCAGGATCCGGCGGAAGCCGTGATGCGCGAGGGACTCGGTCACGTCGCAGACGAAATTGATCAGCGTCTCCGGCTGAATCCAGATAACCCCCGGAAAGTCCTTGTGATGCTCGTTGAAGCCATAGGGGATCGCGGGCATGACGAAAACTTCGTCAGGCGCGGCTTCGGCAACGCCATTGGCCACCGCCATTCCCAGAACCGTATCGGTATCGAGCGGCATATGCGGCCCGTGATCTTCCGTTGCAGAAACATTCAGGATCACCACACGATCCTTATCCGCGTCACGGACCTGCTCCCAAGTCAGCTTTCCATAGTCGGCGGTCATCCGTTCGGTGTCCTTTCGGGAATCCATCGAAGTTTGGGGTGTGGCGGGGCAGCCGTCAGACGACGGAC
>NZ_DFRG01000053.1:0-4922 GCF_002378135.1 Thioclava sp. UBA3469 | reverse complement strand
TTAACTTCACCTCGTAACGCATGCGCTTACCTCAGATATTTCTGCGACACGAGATCGGAGAGCCGGAACAGGTCCGACCGGATCTGCTGCAACATCTGCGGCGTGACCTCTTCGGGCTCGATCACCGAGAGCTGCGTGCGCAGAGGCATCAGCGCGCGCAGCAGATCGCCCGGACGCCCGGCCACCTCGGCCTCGGGAAGCTCATCAAGAAGGCCCTTCAACCGATTGAGATGAAACAGAATTGCGCGCGGGTTGGCAGCGTCGAGCACCAGCAGGTCCAGCACCGTTTCCAGATTGGTGCGCACCCGGTAGCGGCGCTGGTGGGTGATGACGCTGTCGGCCACCTCCACCGCCAGATCGAGCGCGCCTTCCGGCGCATCCTCGGCGGTGAAGCGGATGAGCAGCGCGGCAATCCCGTCGGCGCGTTCCAGCGCCCGCCCGATCGACAGGAAGCGCCAGCCCTCGAAGCGATACATGTTCTCGTGCACGAGACCGGAGAACCCGGTGATCTTGCGCAAAAGCACTCCCATCGCGCGCGCCGTATCGTCGCCGGGGCGCGCGGTGCTCACCATCCCGCGGGCGGTCTTCGACAGGTCCTTCAACGCGAGCCAGCCATCGGTCGAGAACCGGTCGCGCACTTTCGATGCGCAGGCCTGCGCTGCATCGAGCCGCTGCAACAGCGCATCGGGCACGGGTTGCGAGATGTCGAACCCATGCGCGCCGAGGAACTCCGCCAGGCGAGCCAACCGCTCGTCTTCCGGGCTGCCTGTCGCGGCGAGGCGCAGGTGATAGGCGCGGATCACCCGGATCGAGTCTTCGCAGCGTTCGATATAGCGGCCGAGCCAGTAGAGGTTGTCGGCTGCCCGCGCGGGCAGCGTGCCGGGGATCTTGCGCCGGAAGGTGCCGGTCTGGCGCGGCGCCATGCTCGCCGAGGGCACCGGCTTGTCCGAAACGATCCAGACATCGGCCACGGCCCCGCCCTGCTGCATCGACAGCGCGGTCGCATCGCCTTCCGGCCCGATCCGGGCATAGCCGCCCTTCATGAACTGCCAGCCCTGCGGCGTGCGCGCGGCAAACACCCGCACCGTCATCGGACAGGGCCGGACCGAGCCGCCGCCCTGCCCGTCGTCATGCCATGCGGGCGTCGTGGACAGCGTCACCGCCTCCTGGCCCACCAGATGCCGCCCCTCGGCCTCCAGCCAATCCGCGATGGACGCCTCCGCGCCCGACCGGAACTGCCCGCCCAGCGCGGTCGCGGCATCCAGATCGAAGGGCAGGTTCACCGCCATCGCAGGGCCAATCATCATGGTCTCGGCATTGGCGCGGACATGGGCGCGCTCTGACGCGCCGCCGCACCACCATGTCGCGATATTTGGCATCGCAAGCGGCTGCCCCGTCAGCACCCGCGAAATCTTCGGCAGGAAGGCCATCAACGCGCGGGTCTCCAGCACGCCCGCGCCCAGCGCATTGACCATCGCGAGATTGCCTTCGCGCACCGCCTCCATCAGGCCGGGCGTGCCGATCTGGGTGTCGGGGTCCATCTCCAGCGGATCCACGAAGCCCGCATCCATCCGCCGCCAGAGCGCGCCCAAGGGTTGCGGCCCCTCAATCGTGCGCACCATCGCCTCGCCATTCTGCACCAGCAGATCCTCGCCTTCGAGAAGCGACAGGCCAAGGTATCGCGCGATATAGGTATGCTCGTAATAGCTGTCATTGGCCGGGCCCGGCGTCAGGATCGCGGCGCGGCGCATATCGCCTTCGCCCCGCCCCGCCAGCGTCTCTAGCGCGGCGCGGAAATCGCCGAAGAAGGTGGCGAGCTTGTGGATGTGATCGCGCGGGAAGCTCTCGGGGAAGATGCGCCCCGTGGCCATCCGGTTCTCCAGCGCAAAACCCGCCCCCGAGGGCGCCTGTGTCCGATCCCCCAGCACGAACCACGAGCCATCCGGCGAGCGCCCTATCTCGAAGGCGAGGAAATGCAGGTAATTCCCCCCCTTGGGCTCCACCCCCACCATGGGACGCATCCAATGCGCGTTGCCTGCGATCAGTTCGGGCGGCAGATGCCCGTTCGAGACGAGATTTCCCGGCCCGTAGAGGTCGGCCATCACCGCCTCCAGGAGATCGGCGCGCTGTGCCAGCCCCTCGCAGATACCCGACCATTCGCTTTCATGCAGGACGACGGGGATATGGCTCAGCGGCCATTCGCGTTCGGCTAGAACGTCGTTGGAATATTGCCGGTAATAGACGCCCGCATCGCGCAGATATTGATTGGCGCGTTCGAACCGCTGCGGAATCTCTCCCGGCTCGAGCTTCAGGAACTTCTCGACGAAGGGCCGCCAGACGCGCCGCATCGCACCGGAGCGTTCGAACAGCTCGTCGGCCACGCCCGGCACGGGCGCATAGCCCGCCAGAAGCGGGTGCTGTTCGAGCGGGCTCGCAGCGTCGGACGTATTGGGGCTTTGCATCGGGTCTCCGTTAGGCTCGGATCAACTCAGCCCGACAGGACGTCGCAGGTCAAGCGTCAGGGGAAACTCCGGGTGGGGGGTCTCCGGTTCCGGACGATATGCGCCCGGCGTGTGACCGTGCCCCTCGAAGCGTGCCAATCGGCGGGCTTCCGCCTCGTTGCCGTTCACCGGGAAGGTATCGTAGTTGCGTCCCCCCGGATGGGCCACGTGATAGATGCAGCCCCCGATCGCCCTGCCCGTCCAGTCGTCATAGATGTCGAAGGTCAGCGGCGCATTGACCGGCAGCGTCGGATGCAGCGCCTCCGCGGGTTGCCACGCCTTGAATCGCACCCCGGCGACGGACACCCCGCTCTCCTGCGTGCGCGCCAACGGCACGGGACGCCGGTTGCACATCACCCTGTAGCGGTCCTGATGGAGCGAGGTCATCTTCACCTGCAACCGTTCGACCGAGCTGTCGGTATAGCGCACCGTGCCGCCAATGGCGCCGGTCTCCCCCAGCACATGCCATGGCTCCAGCGCCTGACGGATCTCGAGATGCACGCCTTCCGCCTCGATCTGACCGCAGAAGGGGAAGCGGAACTCCGATTGCGCCTCGAACCATTGCGGATCGAGATCGAAACCGTGACGGCGCAGGTCGGCGAGAAGATCGGTGAAATCCTCCCACAGGTAATGCGGCAGCATGAAGCGGTCATGCAGCACCGTCCCCCAGCGCACCGGACGCCCCTCTACAGGCGCATTCCAGCACCGCGCGATGATGGCGCGCAGCAGGAGTTGTTGCGCGAGCGACATGCGCGGGTCCGGCGGCATCTCGAAGCCGCGGAACTCGACGAGGCCGAGGCGCCCCGTGGGACCGTCGGGCGAATACATCTTGTCGATGCAGATCTCGGCCCGGTGGGTGTTGCCGGTCACATCGGTCAGCATGTTGCGCAGCAGACGGTCCACCAACCACGGCGGCGGTACGTTGCCTGCCTCGGGCGGATGGATCTGGCTCAGCGCGATTTCCAACTCGTAGAGCGTATCGTGCCGCGCCTCATCGATCCGGGGCGCCTGCGAGGTCGGACCGATGAAGAGGCCCGAGAACAGGTAGGACAGCGAGGGATGCCGCTGCCAGATCAGGATCAGCGATTTCAGCAGATCGGGGCGACGCAGGAAGGGGCTGTCGAGCAGCGTCTCCCCTCCGACCACGACATGGTTGCCGCCCCCCGTCCCGGTATGGCGCCCGTCGATCATGAACTTGTCGGCCCCCAGCCGCGACTGACGTGCCTCCTCATAGATCGCCTCGGTGGTGGCGACGCAATCCTCCCAGCTATGGGCGGGATGGATATTCACCTCGATCACCCCGGGATCGGGCGCGACCCGGATCACGTTGAGGCGCGGATCATGCGGCGGCGCGTAACCTTCGATATGGATCGGCAGCCCCATCGCCTTGGCGCTTTCCTCGGCGGCGGCGATCAGTTCGAGGTAATCCTCCAGATCTTCGGTCGGCGGCATGAAGACGCAAAGCCGCCCGTCGCGGGGCTCGACCGAGATCGCGGTGCGCACGACGCCGTCGATGGTATCGAGATCCTGCTCGACGATCCGCTGCCCCGGCTCGGCCGATTGCGCCTCGGAGACGGGTTGGCTGTGTTCCTCCGTGGGCTTGTCGACCAGCCCCTTATCGGCAGCCTTCTCCATCTCGGCATGGAAGTCGGGCAAATCGCCTTTGGGCAGCGAGGTGTCGGTGACGTAGTGATAGGGATATTGCGCGGGTGGCACATAGGGCAGCGCGCCCAGCGGCAGGCGGAACCCGGCAGGACTGTCCCCGGGGATCAGGAACAGCTTGCCGCGCCGGGTCTTCCACTTCTCCGAGCGCCAGCGATGGCCGGGCTGCGCCTTGGCCTGCCAGCGCTGCACCGGCAGGATGTAGCCCGTGGGCGTCTCCAGCCCGCGATTGAAGACCCGGGCGAAACGCGCACGATCCTCGGGGTTCTTCAGCTTGCTGTCCTCGGGCGTGACATTGGCGGGCAGATTGCCCTCTTTCAGCATCCATTCGGCCGGGTCTTCATAGGCGGGCTGGGCGTGCTCGGGCTCGATACCCAGATGCTCCGCAATCCCGCGCATCAGCGTGCCGGCCTCCTCCGGCCCCGCGCCGGTCTTGTCGCCCTCCTTGGCGATCAGATCTTCGTCGCGCCAGATCGGCTTGCCGTCGCGCCGCCAGTAGAGCGAGAAGGTCCAGCGCGGCAGGCTCTCGCCCGGATACCATTTGCCCTGCCCGTAATGCAGAAAACCGCCCGGCGCGAAGCGATCGCGCAGCCGCCGGATCAGCTCATCGGCCAGCGCACGCTTTTGCGGACCCACGGCGGCGGTGTTCCACTCGTCGCTCTCGAAATCGTCGATGGAAACGAAGGTCGGCTCGCCCCCCATGGTCAGGCGCACATCGCCCGCCTTCAGGCTCTCATCCACCTTGCGCCCCAGCGCATT
>NZ_DFRG01000106.1:0-3865 GCF_002378135.1 Thioclava sp. UBA3469 | reverse complement strand
ACGGAAGATCTGATCGAAGGTCGATTTCACCGTCGAGGTGCCTGCACCGGAAGAACCGACGACGGAAATGATGGGGTGTTTCTTGGACATGGATCAGCTCCGGAAGAGGCCGCGGGTGTTGAAGAGCGCGTGGGCTTCATCCTGCGGCAAGTCGTGATAGGCGGCGACGCGGGCGACCTTGCTGGCCGAGCCGAATACGAAGGGCGTGCGGGCATGCAGCCGGTCGGGCGTCGCGGACATGATGGGATCGGCGCCGTCGGTGGCCTCGCCGCCGAGCTGCTCGATCAGCATCGCGATCGGTGCGCATTCGTAGACGTGGCGCAGACGGCCGCGCTCGTAGCCGTCGCGGTCGTCGCCCGGATAGAGGAAGACGCCGCCGCGCGAGATGATGCGATGGGTTTCGGCCACCAGAGAGGCGATCCAGCGCATGTTGAAATTGCGCCCGCGCGGTCCTTCGGCACCGGCGACGAGATCGTCGATGAAGGCGCGGATCGGCTGCGGCCAGTGGCGATAGTTCGACGCGTTGATCGCGTATTCCGAGGTCTCGGAGGGCAGGGGCTTCGGATCGGCCACGCGGCGCCAGATGTCGCTGCCGGGCTCGAGCACCCATTGCTGCACACCTTTGCCGAAGGTCACGACCAGCGCGGTCTGCGGCCCGAAGATGATGTAGCCGCCCGCGATCTGCTCGTTGGCCGGGCGCAGGAAGCTGGCATCCATGTCGTCGGCGGCCTCGAAGATCGAGAAGATCGTGCCGATCGAGACATTCACGTCGATATTCGAGGATCCGTCGAGCGGATCGATGGCAAGCGCGAGCGTGCCCTCGCCGAAATCGACCACTTCGTCTTGTTCTTCCGAGGCGTAATGGCGGACCGCGCCACCTCGCAGCGCATCCATGAAGGCCTCATCCGCGATCACGTCGAGTGCTTTCTGACCGTCGCCGCCGGCGTTGGTGCCTGCGGCTTCCGCCAGATTTCCCTCGAGCCCGTTGCGCGCAATCATGCGGGCAAGCTGGGCGCCGACGCTGGTCAGGCGGGTCATTGTGTCGGCAAGATCGGCAGAAATACCGAGGCCGTCGAAACTCACGGACATCTTCTTCTCCTCCAAAGTCGATGTTCTTGTGAGCCAGACCATTGCTCGGATCGAATTTTTATGAAATTTAAATAAAGGGAACATGCGTTAAGGGAAATTGAAACTACATGCGGATGAACGCTGTAACGCTGAAGCAATTGCGCGCGCTTGATGCGGTGGCGCGGGGTGGGTCTCTGACGGCCGCCGGGGAAAGCCTGAACCTCACAACGCCCGCAATTCATACGCAAATTCGGGGTTTGGAAGATGCGGTCGGGATGAAGTTGATCCAGCGTGCCGTCGACGGTGCAGGCTCCGAGCTGACCGAGGCCGGCAAGGCGTTGCGCGAAACCGCGCTGCGGATTGAGGACAACTTGTCGCAGGCCGAGGCGACGCTGAGCGCCATCGCGCGCGGGCAGGTGGGTCGGATCACGCTCGGCGTCGTCTCGACCGGCAAATATTTCGCGCCGCGGCTGGTGAAGATGCTGCAAGACGCCCATCCCGAGATCGAGGTCGCACTGCGCGTGGGCAACCGCTCGGCGATTATTGAGGGCATCGAGCGTGGCAGTTTCGACATCGCGGTGATGGGCCGTCCGCCGCGCCATCCGCCCGTTGTGGCCGAGCCGATCGGCCAGCATCCGCATGCGCTGGTTGCACCGCCGGACCATCCGCTGATTTCCAAGGCCGACGATCTGCAGCAGCTTTTCGGCGAGACTTTCATCTCACGCGAAGAAGGGTCGGGGACGCGCATCCTGATGTCGCGCTGGCTCGACCGGGTCGGCGACGGGCGGCTCTACGACACGCTGGAGATGGACAGCAACGAGACGATCAAGCAAGCGGTGATGGCGGGTCTCGGCATCGCGTTTCTCAGCCTGCACACGGTGACGGACGAGCTGGAGACCGGACGCCTGGCGCTGATCCCGGCGCCGGGATTGCCTCTGATGCGCCACTGGTTCCTCGTGCGCCGCGAGAGCGAGCGCCCGCGCGAACTGGCGCTGCGCGTCTGGGATGAGATCGTAGAGATGAACGGAGCCTTCCTGCCGCATCCGATCCCGGATTGACGCCGGGGCCGCGCGCAGTACCTTTGCGCGGCAACAGGGAGGATAACATGGCTTATGCGATGGCAATCTCGCGCCCCGGCGGGCGCGACCAGTTCCACAAGATCGAAATCGAGGTCCCCAAGCCGGGTCCGGGCGAAGTCACTTTAAGACATACCGCTATCGGATTGAATTTCATCGATGTTTACTTCCGAACGGGGCTCTATCCGTGGCCCGTCGAGAGCGATCTGATCACCGGTGGCGAAGCGGCGGGTGTGATCGAGGCGGTCGGCGATGGCGTCGATCTGAAGGTCGGCCAACGCGTGGCCTACACGCAGCCCAACGGCGCATATGCGAGCCACCGGGTGATGGCTGCGAAAAACGTCGTGCCGATCCCGGACGATATTTCCGATGAGGTCGCGGCGGCAGTGATGCTCAAAGGTCTGACCGTGCATTACCTGATCCATCACTCATATCCCGTAAAGTCCGGTGACACCGTGCTTTTCCACGCAGCGGCCGGTGGCGTTGGCTCAATCGCGGGCCAATGGCTGAAGGCCAAGGGCGTGCGCGCGATCGGCACGGCTGGCGGGCCGGAGAAATGCGCGCGGGCGCTCGAGCACGGCTATGACGCTGTTATCGATTACCGGTCCGAGGATTTCGGCGCAGAGGTCAAACGGCTCACCGATGGCGCGGGCGTCGCGGCGGTCTATGACTCGGTCGGCGCGGATACGGTGATGACGTCGCTCGATGTGCTCAAGCGGTTCGGCACGCTGGTGTGCTTCGGGCAAAGCTCGGGTCCGGCGGATCAGTTCAAGATCGGCGATCTGGCGCGCAACTCGCTGTTCCTGACGCGTCCGACCTTGTTCCAGCACACGGATCAGCCGGGCTGGCTGCGTAACTCCGCCGCAGAACTCTTTGAGATGATTGGGAAAGGCGAGATCAAGATCGACGTGCCGCAGAGCTTTTCTCTGGAGGATGTTGCCGCAGCCCATGAGGCGCTGGAGGGCCGGAAAACGGTCGGGAGCACGGTTTTGACCCCATAATGGGCGTCAAATCGCACTTATAATTTACATAATACCGATTATCGGTATAACGCTAGTATGAAAACGGGGGGCGATTTCAGCCCCCCCGACTTTGTTTTTCGGCTGGATTTGCCGCCTGACCGGATCAGGTGATGACGTCGGGCTTCTCGCGCCCCGTACGTTCGCGGATGCCCACCAGCGCTTCTGTCGCCCGGATGATCGGTGCCAGCGCCTCTTGCGGATCATGGTCCAGCCCATCCGGTCCCGGCGCATAGCGCTCGAGATACACGCGCAGCGTCGCGCCCTCGGTGCCCGTGCCCGACAGACGCAGTACGACGCGCGAGCCGCCTTCGAACAGAATACGGAAACCCTGACCTTCTGCGACCGAGCCATCGACCGGATCGGTATAGGAAAACTCGTCTGAGCTTTCGACGACAAGCCCTTCGACCTGCGTCCCTTTGAGCTCTCCAAGGCGGCTGCGGAGATCGTCCAGCATCGCCTCTGCCTGCTCGGTCGGCAGCGCCTCGTAATCGTGGCGCGAATAATAATTGCGGCCGTAGCGCGCGAAATGATCGGCCATGATCTCCGCCACCGACATCTTCCGCGCGGCAAGGATGTTGAGCCACATCAGCACCGCCCAGAGCCCGTCCTTCTCGCGCACATGGTCGGAGCCCGTTCCGGCGCTTTCCTCGCCGCAAATCGACACGCGACCGGCGTCGAGCAGATTGCCGAAGAACTTCC
>NZ_DFRG01000157.1:744-12849 GCF_002378135.1 Thioclava sp. UBA3469 | reverse complement strand
CAGGTCGAGGAATAGACGTAATCGAGGTGGATCACCTTGGTGCGCACACCACCCGTCTCGATCAGTTCCAGCGCGATATCGTAATACTGCCAGCCTTCCAGCCCGGAGCGCAGCGAGGGCCGCTTCACCGGGAACGAGACGCGCATCATCAGACGGGCGTCGAAGCTCTCGAGATCATCCATGTAATCGTCGAGCGCGGCTTCCATCACCTCGAAGGAGAAGGTCTTCTCCGCGTGGACGTAGAAGCTGCGCATCACGCGCGACATGTTGATGCCCTTCTTCTCCGCTTCGAGGCTGACCGTCCCGGTGACCGACGCCTCCAGCGTCAGATCGCCATTGTCGCGGGTATGGAAGCGCACCGGCAGGCGGAAATTCGAGATGCCGACATGTTCGATCCGGGTATGGGCGCCCACGATCAGCGAGGACGGCCCGTTCTGCAGGTCGGGCATCGTCGCCTTGTAGGTCTCGTCCGCCTCGAAATCCGCGTCATAGTCGCGGCTAAGATCGGGATAGTTCGAGACCTCGTGCCCCGGCAGCAGCCGCGCGATCGCCGGATCGAGCTGTGCGACCTCGACCGGATCGGCCTTTGCCGCCCATGCGCGCAGCACGTCGAGCGCGGCGCGCGCGTCGTCATTGTCGGGGGTCTCGATCCTGCCTTGCACGTTCATATCCTGTCCTCCGGAGCGCCCGGTCCCGCCAGATATGGGGTTTTTGAGGGCGATGTCCAAGACAATACGCCGGTTCGCGGCAATCGGTTCACCCCGTTCAGGCCGCGTCGAGCGCCCCCTTGATGTCGGCGATCAGGTCGCCCCCGTCCTCGATCCCCATCGAAATGCGGATCAGACCGGGGGTAATCGCGATCGCCTCCCGCTCCTCTTCCGACAGATTCTTGTGGGTCGTCGTCGCCGGATGGGTCGCGATGGATTTCGCATCGCCGAGGTTATTCGAGATCGACACGATCTGCAGCGCGTTGAGGAAGCGGAACGCAGCTTCCTTGCCGCCCTTCAGGTCGAGCGCGAGCATCGTGCCGCCCGAGCCCATCTGCTCCATCGCCAGCGCATGTTGGGGATGATCCATCAGGCCGGGATAGACGGTGCGGGCGAGTTTCTCATGACCTGCCACGGCGCTGGCCACGGCAGCCGCGTTGGCCGCCTGCGCGCGCACCCGCAGATCGAGCGTCTGTAACCCGCTCAGCAGAACCCAGGCATGGAACGGGCTCATCGCGCCGCCGGTGTGCTTCACGTAAGTTTCCAGCGGACCGCGGATATACTCTTTCGAACCCAGCACGACACCACCGAGCACGCGCCCGCCGCCATCGATATGCTTGGTCGCGGAATAGACGATCACATCTGCGCCAAGTTCCACCGCGCGCGAGAAAATCGGCGAGGCGAAGACGTTGTCGACCACCACCGTCGCGCCGCCCTCATGGGCGATTTTCACGATGCCCGCGACATCCATCACTTCGAGGCCGGGGTTCGACACGCTCTCGAAGAAGCAGACCTTCGTCTCGGGACGCATCGCGGCGCGCCACGCGTCGAGATCGGTGCCGTCGACCAGCGTCACGTCGACGCCGAAGCCCTGCAGGACCTTATATACATGCAGGCAGGAGCCGAACATCTGACGCGCGGCCACGATGTGATCGCCCGCCTTCACGAGGCAGGTCAGCGCGCCGTTGATCGCGGCCATGCCGGAGGCGCAGGCGAAAGCGTCTTCAGTGCCTTCGATCGAGGCCATTCGGTCTTCGAACATGCGCGTAGTGGGGTTGCCGTAGCGCGCATAGATGAACTCATCATCGGAGGCGTTGAGGAACCGCGCCTCGGCGGCTTCGGCCGAGGGGTAGGCAAAGCCCTGCGTCAGGAACATCGCCTCGGCCAGCTCGCCATATTGGCTGCGGCGAATGCCGTCATGGACGAGTTTGGTGCGGGTCTTGCGCTCGGTCATCGGTGCCTCCTGCGGCGGTCTGTCGCGGCTTGGGGCTGCGATAGCGCGCAGGCGGCGCTGGGTCAACGCATAGCGGCGATGTCACGATCGCACAAAACGAATGCGTACCGTCGCTGCAGGCTCACGCGAGGGCACGGGAACTTTCCGACGAAAAGCCGCGTTCGGATTAGAACAACAACCCGCGCCTGCGCTCCTCCCCCGAGGCCCAAATGCCGCTTCTCAAGGTCCATGCCAGCTCCGAGCTGCCCGCCGATGTCATCGCTCAGGCGCGCGCGCTGCCAGAGGGTGCCCCGGTCGTCTTGATGATCCACGGCTACGGCTATGCGGCGGGCGTCGAGGGGCGCGATCCATATCAGCATATCTTCGCGATGGAGCCGAGCTTCAATCTGCACACCGCAATCAGCTGGCCGCGCGCGCTCGGCTTCGACGGCAGCAATCCCGGCGAGGGATTGGGGATTGCGTTCAGCTGGCAATCGACGGGGCGGCTGACCCGGATCTACGACATGGCTGAGATCGCCGCCCAGCGCCTTGCCCGCCTGATCGGGGCACTACATGCCGCGACCGGGCGTCCGGTGGGCATCATCGGCCATTCGATGGGCGCACGTGTCGCCCTGCGCGCGCTGCGCCATGCCCATGCAGGGCAAGTGGCGCGGATGGTGCTGCTGGCCGCCGCGGAATTCCAGAGCCGCGCCGAAGAGGCGATGGCGAGCCCTGCGGGGCGCAGCTGCGAGGTGCTCAACGTCACCAGCCGCGACAATGACCTGTTCGATTTCCTGTTCGAGTGGGGCGTCGCGGGCGGTCGCGAGCGGTCTTTGGGAAATGGCCTGTCGCAGCCGATGCGAAACTGGCTCGATCTGCAGATCGACGCGCCCGAGGTGATCGGGGTTCTCGAAGATCTCGGCTATCCCGTCGCGCCGCCCGCGAAACGCGTCTGCCATTTCGCCTGCTACATGCGCGAGGGGCTGTTCGACCTATACCGTCAAGTGCTGCGCCAGCCCGACCGACTGCCGCTTCCCTTTCTCGCCGAAGCACTACCTAAGGCGCAAGACCCCCGCTGGTCGCGCCTGTTTGCGCGTCCGCGCACACCGGGTTTCGCATTGCCCTCGTTCCAGCGTGCGGCAAAGTAAAGCGGAACCTGCCGCCTAACCTGACGGAGACCCCATGATCGACCTTTATTATTGGCCCACGCCGAACGGCTGGAAAATCTCTATCGCGCTCGAAGAGATGGGCCTGCCCTACGAGACCCACCTGGTGAATATCGGCAAGGGCGAGCAATTCGAGCCGGAGTTCCTGAAAATCTCGCCCAACAACCGGATGCCCGCGATCATCGACCGCGACGGCCCGGATGGCGAACCCGTCTCGATCTTCGAAAGCGGCGCGATCCTGCAATATCTCGCCCGCAAGACCGGCCAGTTCTACGGCGAGACCGAGCGCGACCGGATCGCCGTCGATGAATGGCTGTTCTGGCAGGTCGGTGGGCTGGGCCCGATGGCGGGTCAGGCGCACCATTTCCTGAAATACGCGCCCAAGCTCGAGCCGCCGCAGGACCTGCCCTATGCGAAGGATCGCTACCGGGCTGAAACCGGTCGTCTTTATGGCGTCATGGACCGCCGTCTGGCCGAGACCCGCTACCTCGCGGGCGATTTCTACTCGATCGCGGATATGGCGTCCTGGGGCTGGGCCTCGCTTTGGGAAGGGCAGGAGCAGACGCTCGACGACAAGCCGAACCTGAAGCGCTGGCTCGACGAAGTCGGCGACCGCCCGGGCGTCAAAGCGGGCCGGGCCCTGTCTGCCGATGAGCGCAGCGATAATTCGAGCCGCGAAGCGCAGAAACATCTCTTCAAGCGCTGAACGCCAGACCCAAGACATGAAAAAGGGCGCCTCACCGGGCGCCCTTTTGCTTTGATCGATCAGGACCGGATCAGTTGATCGTCAGGTCCAGCGTGATCTCGCAGTTCAGAAGCTTAGAGATCGGGCAGCCTTCCTTGGCGCCCTCGGCCGCCTTGCGGATGGCCTCCTCGTCGCCGGTGCCCTTCACGGTCGAGGTCAGCGCGGATTTCTTCACCGCGAAGCCGTCGCCTTCCTTGTCGAGCGAGATTTCCGCCTTGGTGTCGATCACGACGTCCGAGACGCCTGCCTGCTCGAGCTGAAGCGACAGCGCCATCGAGAAGCAGGACGCGTGAGCCGCGCCGATCAATTCCTCGGGATTCGAACCGGGCTCATCCTCGAACCGGGTGTTAAAACCGTAGGGCTGCGACTTCAGCGCGCCGCTCTCGGTCGAAATCGTGCCTTTGCCGCCCTTGATGGTGCCTTCCCAATGGGCCGATGCGTGCTTGCGGATCATGAATCCCTCCTATGCGTTGCATTCGCGGAGACAACGAGACGGAAGGCCAGTTGTTCCGCCTCAGCGCCCGCGCCCCACCAGCCTATCATATTCCTGAATGGCGAAGCGGTCCGTCATCCCGGCCACGTAATCGAGCACGACCCGCGCCAGCGCCTGCTTCGATTCGGGCCGCGTGCAGTCGCCGCCGAGGATGCGCGCGCGGGAGACTTCCTCCTGCCATTCCTCGGGCAGAAGCTCCGGGCGTTCCATGAACAGCGGGAACAGCGCGTTGATCATTTCGGTCACACGCTTGCGCTCCACCACCACGGAGGGCGCGCGATACATGCGCTCGAACAGGAATTGCTTGAGCACCTTGAGGCTTTGGTAAAGCGGCTTCGAGAAGCGGATGATCGGCCCGTCCATCTGGCGGATATCATCGACCGATTGCGGCCCGAGCGAAGTCAGCCGGTTCTCGGCCACTGCGATCACGTCTTCGACCATCACGCCGAAGACCCGGCGCAGCGCCTCGTGCTGGCGGCGGGTGCGGTCGAGACCGGGATGCAGCTTGTCCACCTCGGCGAAACAGGCCCCGATCACCGGCAATTCGCACAGATCGTCCTCGTCGAAGAGCCCCGCACGCAGGCCATCGTGCAGATCGTGGTGGTTATAGGCCACGTCATCGGCCACCGCCGCCACCTGCGCCTCGGCAGAGGCATTGGTCTCCAGCTCCAGATCCCAGGCCGCATCGACCTCGGCCAGCGCATAGGGCAGCTCCTCACGGCTCGGGAAGCTGTGCGAGCCGCCCTTATCGGAAATCGCAGGGCCGTTGTGCTTGGCGATGCCTTCCAGCGTCTCCCAGGTCAGGTTCAGCCCGTCGAAGCCCGCGTAATGCTTCTCCAGCTTTGTCACGATCCGCAGCGCCTGCGCATTGTGATCGAAGCCCCCATAGGGCTTCATCAGCTCAGCCAGCGCGTCCTCGCCGGTATGCCCGAAGGGCGGATGGCCCAGATCATGCGCCAGCGCCACCGCCTCGGCCAAATCGGTGTTCAGCCCCAGCGTGCCCGCGATGGTGCGCGCGACCTGCGCCACTTCGATCGTGTGGGTCAGGCGCGTGCGGTAGTAATCGCCCTCGTGCTCGACGAAAACCTGCGTCTTGTGCTTGAGCCGTCGGAAGGCCGAAGAATGGATAATCCGGTCCCGATCGCGCTGGAACGGCGAGCGGAAAGTGGACATGCTTTCGGGGTGAAGCCGCCCGCGGCTCTCGCCGGGCTGGCAGGCATAGGGCTTGAGCACTGGTAAAACCTCGTCTTGTCGGCACGCTTCGGCCCTCCTATATCTCGGATGTGACGGAAATACAGGCCCCGTGGGGTCAGGAAGGCCAATCCGATGCAACTCCCTCCGAAAGTGACCGAGCGCGCCTTTGCGCGTCTGGCGGAAATCAATGAAGGTCGCGAGGCGCCGCAAGCGCTGCGCGTGGCCGTCGAGGGCGGCGGCTGTTCCGGTTTTCAGTATGATATCAAGCTCGAAGAGACGCCTGCGGGCGACGACATCGTGCTTGAAGGCGCGGGCCAGAAGGTGCTGATCGACCCGGTCTCGCTGCCCTTCCTCGAGAACGCCACGATCGACTTCACCGAAGAACTGATCGGCGCGCGCTTCGTGATCGAGAACCCGAACGCGTCGAGTTCTTGCGGCTGCGGCGTCTCCTTCGCGATGTAACGATGCAGGCGATGCGCCTTTTCTGAAAGGCGCATCCTCGCTTCCTCTTGATATAAATATCCCCGCCGGAGGCTCCCCTCCTTCGGCGTCACTCCTCCAGTGGCAATTTGCGAAAATCGAACCCGTCTTCCAGCGTCGGCTTGATCACATCGAAATAGGGCGAGAGATCGAAATCGCGCGGCGTGAACAGGGACGAGTGCCGGATATGCAGGATCTCGCCCTGACTGTCGGCGCTGCCCATCTCGATATCGGGCAGGATCGGGTAATGGACCGAATGAAACGCCTCGGCGATCACGGTCGAGCAAATCGCCCGCGTCGGGTCGCCTGATCCCAAAGCCAGCATCCGCCGCCGAAACCGATGCGGCACGGGCGGGCGCGGCAGAAGATACCGCACCAGGTCGATCACGTTCTTCAGATCGTATTGCCGCCCGACCGCGCTCTGCATGTAGTCGATCACCTCTTCGATCCGGTCGTGCCCAAGCCCCACGGGGCGGCAGATACGCGTGTTGAGATGCGCATAGGCCGCGAGCCCCGCGATCCGCACGCCCGCCTCGAGATCGGCCTCGATCAGTTCGCCACCGGGCGGGCCGCCCGAATAGAAAGCCGCATGGGACCATGTGGAATGGGTGAGATATTTGATCGCCGCCGAGATCCGCCGGTCGCCCTCGACCAGAAGCACATCGCCGGGACGCAGCGTGGCGCGTAGCGCGCGGGTCGGGATCACGCCGAAGGGCTGGTAAAAACGGGTCTGCTTTTGCAGGAACCGCGCCATTCTCTTGCCGGATACCCGAGAAAGTTGCGCCATGATCTCCTCCTTGCTCAGAGGTAGGTCCGGCGCGCGCTGCCGCACAGCTCAGGCGCAGAGATGTGATTTTCGTTAATTGGTGCGAGATGCGCCTGCGCTCATTTCGGCGGCAGCGGCCCGCCCATATCGAGCCCCGTATCCATTGCCGCCGCGCGCGCCTTCTCGATCCGCGCCCAAAGCGTTGGGTCTTCCTCGCCCTGCGGCCAGACGCCCGTCAGCGCAAAGCGGAAGCGCGCGGAATGACGCGCCTCGCGCTCGATCCGGTCGATGAACTCCGCGCCATGTTCCGCCACCAGATCTTCCAGCGGCCCGGCGGCGAGCATCACCACCTGCCAGATCGTCGTAGCCCCTGTCAGCGCCTTGCGGATGAAGGTCCAGAGCACCTCGGGATATTCGCGCAGCTCGAACACACAGAGCACCGACCACGGGAACTCCTCGCCCTCGGGCTCCTCGGCATTGTCGGCCAGCCACAGATCGACCAGCGCCTCGACCGTGCGCACGTCTTCCGGCGCACTAGCCTCATTGCACAGGATCGAAACGAGTTCGGGGGGCAGGGGGGTGGTCATTGCATCATTTCCTTGGTCGCCGACAGCGTCACGCCTTCATAGTCGCGCTCGACCCGGTCGATGTCCCATTGCAGGCGCGTGAGGAACACCACGTCGCCGTCGTGATCATAGGAGATGTGCTGCTTGTTGGCGTTGACCAGCTTTTCGACCGCCGCTTTGTCGCCCAACACCCAACGGGCCGAGGTGAATTGCGAGGCCTCGAACCGTACGGGGATGCCGTATTCCTGCTCGATCCGGCTCGCCAGCACCTCGAATTGCAGCGCGCCGACGACGCCCACGATGAAGCCCGAGCCGATCGCGGGCTTGAACACTTTCGCAGCGCCCTCTTCGGCGAATTGCATCAGCGCCTTTTCCAGATGCTTGCCCTTCATCGGGTCGGTCGCGCGCACCGATTGCAGCAGTTCCGGCGCAAAGCTCGGGATGCCGGTGAAGCGCAGCGCCTCGCCTTCGGTCAGCGCGTCACCGATGCGCAATTGCCCGTGGTTCGGAATACCGATGATATCGCCGCCCCAGGCCTCTTCCGCCAGTTCGCGGTCGGCGGCGAGGAACAGAACCGGGTTCGACACGGCCATCTGCTTTTTCGAGCGCACATGCAGCAGCTTCTGCCCGCGCGTGAAATGACCCGAGACGAGGCGCACGAAGGCCACGCGGTCGCGGTGCTTGGGGTCCATGTTCGCTTGCACCTTGAAGACGAAACCCGCGACCTTCTTCTCTTCGGGCGCCACATCGCGCTCGGCGGATTTGAAGACCTCCGGCTCGGGGCCGAATTCGCCGATCCCGTCCATCAGTTCCTTCACGCCGAAGCTGTTGATCGCGGAACCGAACCAGATCGGCGTCAGATGCCCCTCAAGGAAGCTCTGGCGGTCGAAAGCGGGCAGCAGCTCGCGCGCCATCTCGACCTCTTCCTTTAGCTTTTCGAGCTGATCGGCGGGCACATGCTCGGCCAGTTTCGGGTCGTCCAACCCGCTGATCTTGATCGATTCCGCCACCTTGTTGCGGTCGGCGCGGTCCATCAGCTCCAGCCGGTCGTGCAGCATGTCGTAGCAACCGAGGAAGTCGCGACCCATCCCGATCGGCCAGCTTGCCGGGGCCACGTCGATCGCGAGGTTTTCCTGAATTTCGTCGATGATCTCGAACGTATCCCGGCTCTCGCGGTCCATCTTGTTACAGAAGGTCAGGATCGGCAGGTCGCGCAGACGGCAGACCTCGAAAAGCTTCCGGGTCTGGCTCTCCACACCCTTCGCGCCGTCGATCACCATGATCGCCGCGTCGACCGCCGTCAGCGTCCGGTAGGTGTCTTCCGAGAAATCCGAGTGGCCGGGCGTGTCGACGAGGTTGTAGCGGAAGTCGCGATACTCGAAGGACATGGCCGAGGCCGAGACCGAAATCCCGCGATCCTGTTCCATCTTCATGAAGTCCGAACGCGTCCGCCGCGCCTCGCCCTTGGCACGCACCTGTCCCGCCATCTGAATGGCGCCGCCGAAAAGCAGGAACTTCTCGGTCAAGGTGGTCTTGCCCGCATCCGGGTGCGAGATGATCGCGAAGGTGCGGCGACGGGCGATTTCGGGCGGGAGCGCGGGACGGTTCATCATGCGCGCTCGTTTAGCCTGCCCGCGCGCGCCTTGCAATCGCGGCGATGGGGGGCGCCGGGGTTGTCATGCAGAGGGGGGCTCCGCCCCCGCGCTGACGCGCTCCCCCGGGATATTTTGACCAAGGCGAAGTGCAATCCCGCGTGGCCTTCCTCTTGGCGGAAATATCCCGGGGGTGAATTGGCGCAGCCAAGAGGGGGCAGCGCCCCCTCGCTCCGTCTGGCTTAGCTCACCAGCCCCGGCACCGGCAGCCCGGCCGATTGCCAGAGCAGCACGAAATTCAGCCCCAGCACGATAAGCGCCCCCAGCACGGCGAGCCAGAACAGCGGCCCGCGCAGGGCGAACCTGCCCATGATGACGCTCCGCCGCGCGAAAATCAGCAGCGCGACCATCGGAACGGGCAGGGCGATCGACAGCACGACCTGGCTCATCACCAGCGCATCGGTCGTGTTCACCCCCAGCCACACGACGACGAAGGCGGGCGCCATCGTGATGACCCGGCGCAGCCAGACCGGGATGCGACGGCGGATGAAGCCTTGCATGATCATCTGCCCCGCCATCGTGCCGACGACCGACGAGGAAACCCCCGAGGCAATCAGCGAGGTCAGGAAGGCTGCCGCCGCGAACCCGCCCAAGAGCGGCGTCAGCGTGTGATAGGCGGTCTCGATCTCGGCCACTTCGGAATGCCCGCTATGGAAGGCCGAGGCCGCCATGATCACCATCGCCATATTGACCATGCCTGCAATCGCGAGCGCGATGATCACCTCGCGGTTGGAGAACTTCACCAGCCGCGCCTTCTGCACCGGATCACGCGTCAGAGCGCGGTTCTGCGTCAGGCCGGAATGGAGGAAAATCGCATGCGGCATCACGGTCGCGCCGATGATGCCCACCGAGATCGTCAGCGCCGTCGCATCGGGCATTGAGGGCGCGAACATCCCCGCCACGGCCCCGGACCAGTCGACGGGCGCCACGAACATCTCGGCGAGGTAGCACGCCCCGATCAGCGCCACGAGCGCACCGATCACGATCTCCATCGGGCGGAAACCGCCGCGTTCGAACATCAGGATCGCATAGGTGACGACGGCGGTGACGCCCATCCCCCAGATCAGCGGCCAGCCAAACAGGAGCGAAAGCCCCAACGCGCCGCCCAGAAACTCCGCCAGATCGGTCGCCATCGCCGCGATCTCCGAGACGATCCACATCGCAATCGTCACAGGTTTCGAGAAATTCTCGCGCGAGAGTTCTGCGAGGTTCTTTCCGGTGACGATACCCACGCGCGCCGAGATCGCCTGAAACAGCATCGCGATGAGGTTCGCGCCCAGCACGACCCATAGCAGAGCATAGCCATAGCCCGCGCCCGCCTGAATATTCGTCGCGTAATTGCCCGGGTCCATATAGGCGACCGAGGCGATGACGGCTGGCCCGAAGAACAACAGATACCCGCCGCGCCGGTTGCCCGACAGCACGGCCTCCATCGCCGTGCGGGTGCGGCTCGTCATGTTTTCCTTGCGGGTCAGTTCAGTCATGGGGGGCCTCGTCGATGCTGCTCCTGCGAAATGTAGCCTTGGCTACAAGATTCGCAAGTGGCTAATTTTCGTTGACAGCTCAACACGCGCCACGCGAAGCTTTGCTTGGCATATCGGGCGCGACACGTTATCCGGTCCGCTCTGGAAATGGCGCCCGACAGGCCCCGACCGGTATTGAGACAAAGACCGTCAAGGCAGGCGAATGACTGACACCGATCCCTCCCAGATCAAGGGGTTCAACCGGGCCCGAGAGCGTGCGGCGCGCGCGCTCCTGGAAGACTATGTCGAGATGATCGCCGATCTGACGGCGGAATTCGGCGAGGCGCGGATCACCGAGATCGCCGCGCGACTCGGGGTGGCCCATCCGACCGCGACGAAAGCCGTGGCGCGGCTCAAACGCGAAGGGCTGGCCGTGTCGCGGCCCTATCGCGGGGTGTTTCTGACGGAGACGGGGGAGGCGCTGGCCGCCCAGGTGCGCGAACGCCACCGGACCGTTGTGGCTCTGCTGCGCGCCGTGGGCGTGCCGGAAGAGGTTGCGGAGATCGACGCCGAAGGGATCGAGCACCATGTCTCGTCGCGCACGCTGGAGGCGTTCGAGGCCTTCCTTGCGTCAAAGGCTGGAAAATAGCTCCGACAACCGCTCGGCCTCGCCCGCAAGACCCCAGGGCGGGTGCACGATGAACATCCCCGAGCCGATCATGCCGTGGCCTTCACGCGCGGGCGGGAATCGCACCTCATGGCTCAGCGCCTCGGGGAAATCGCGGCGCAGGGTGCGCACCATTGCCTCCTGCGCGCCCGAGGCGAGCATCGGATACCAGAGCGCGATGATGCCGACGTTCCATTTCTTGGCGATATGGCCGATCAGCTTCGGCATCGCCGTGTAGTCGGCCTTCTCCTCGAAGCTCGGATCGATCAGCATCATCCCGCGCCGCGGGGTGGGGGGCGTCAGCGCCAGCGCCATTTCGCGCCCGTCGGCCTTGTGCAGGACCGCGCCGCTTCGCCGCGTGGCGCTGCGCAGGGCGGAAAACTCCTGCGGGTGCAATTCACATAGCTGAATCGTGTCCATCGGGCGCAAGAGCGCCTGTGCCACCAGTGGCGAGCCCGGATACGCTTGCGCCCCGTGTTGCGCCCGCACAGCGGCCAGCGCGCGCATATAAGGGTGATCAGGGGCGAACCAGCCCAAGGCTTCCACCCGCGTAATTCCGGCCGCTGCCTCTCCCGTTTTCGCCGCCTCCGCCCCGTCGAGCGCATAAAGCCCGCGCCCGGCATGGGTTTCGAGATAACTCAGCGGCTTGTCCTTGCGCGTCAGGTAATCGAGCGCTGACGCAAGCAGCGCGTGCTTGTGCACATCGGCCAGATTTCCCGCGTGATAGGCGTGTTGGTAAGACAGCATTGGTTCGGTCTCCTTGCGCCCTTCCTGCCGTTCACTGCGCGCGAGGGCAATGCCGTTCTTCTTGGCAGAAATATCCCGGGGGCGCGCGAAGCGTGCGGGGCGGAGCCCCTCCGACGGATCAGCTTGGGAAAGAATAAAAGAAAACGGCGGCGCCCAGGGAGGAGGAGGGGCGCCGCCGTCTCTTTTCTGCCGTCAGGTCTCAGGGAGGAGGAGAGAGACCGCCGCGCTATCGAAACGCCCCAGGGA
>NZ_DFRG01000157.1:0-460 GCF_002378135.1 Thioclava sp. UBA3469 | reverse complement strand
GTCTCAGGGAGGAGGAGAGAGACCCTTCGGCACTGTCGACACCGCTTCAGGGAGGAGGAAGAAGCGGCATCACACCCTCGGGTCCAGGGAGGAGGAGAGGACCCTCGGTATTTTGTGGCGGCACCCTCAGGGAGGAGGAGGAGAGTGCCGCCGAAACGATCGGCCCAGGGAGGAGGAGAGGGCCTTTCGTATCACATTGGACCTGTCGGCCCGGATATCAAGTGCTGCACTGCAGCATGCGACAGCCTGTCGCAGCTTTCCGCCGGTGATAGGCGGCGACCTCAGGGAGGAGGAGAGAGGTCGCCGCCTGCTCGGCGCGGATCTCTCAGGGAGGAGGAGAGAGAGATCCGGGCAGCTCGGATCCGGCATCGCGGCGTCGCGCCGCTTGGGGCCGGTATGTTTGGTGTCGCGGCGCTCTCAGGGAGGAGGAGAGAGAGCGCCGCCGCAGTCCTGAGCCCCA
>NZ_DFRG01000240.1:0-8439 GCF_002378135.1 Thioclava sp. UBA3469 | reverse complement strand
AGTGGTTGCGCGTGGGCTTGAGGAAGACCGGGATCGCGCCGGTCATGATGATCGCGTGCAGGATCGATTTGTGGCAGTTGCGGTCGACCACGACCACGTCGCCCGGCGCGACCGTGTGGTGCCAGACCATCTTGTTCGAGGTCGAGGTGCCGTTGGTCACGAAGAAGCAGTGATCGGAGTTGAAGATCCGCGCGGCGTTGCGCTCGGAGGCGCCGATCGCGCCGTTATGATCGAGCAGCTGGCCCAGCTCCTCCACCGCGTTGCAGACATCGGCGCGCAGCATGTTTTCACCGTAGAACTGGTGATACATCTGGCCGATCGGCGATTTCAGGAAGGCGACGCCGCCGGAATGGCCTGGGCAGTGCCACGAGTAGGAGCCGTCTTCGGCATAGTCGAGCAACTGCTTGAAGAAGGGCGGCTGAATGCTTTCGAGATAGCTTTTCGCCTCGCGGATGATGTGCTTGGCGACGAATTCCGGCGTATCCTCGAACATGTGGATGAAGCCGTGCAGCTCGCGCAGGATATCGTTGGGCAGGTGGCGCGAGGTCTTGGTCTCGCCATGCAGGAAGATCGGCACATCGGCGTTTTTCCAGCGCACTTCCTCGATGAAGGCGCGCAGCTTCTCGACCGCCGGGTCCAGTTCGGGACCGGAGGAGAATTCCTCGTCGTCGATCGCCAGCACGAAGGCCGAGGCGCGGCTTTGCTGTTGGGCGAATTGCGACAGGTCGCCGTAGCTGGTGACGCCGAGCACTTCGAACCCGTCGGCCTCGATGGCTTGCGCGAGTGCCCGGATGCCGAGACCGGAGGTATTCTCGGAGCGAAAATCCTCGTCGATGATGACAATCGGGAAGCGAAATTTCATCAGGGGGGTCCTCTCTCGGGCCTGTCTGGGTCGGGCGAATGGGGCGCGTGCGCCGCGCCCTGTTCATTTCAGCCGAATATAGGCAAGGTCAAGCCCGTGCGGGAGACCCTCCCGCACGGGCAGGGCCGGATCAGCTCTGGATATGGGCGAAGCCTTTGCCAAGGATCGGGCCGGTCGGGCGCCCTGTGGGCGAGCCGCCTGCGGGTTCGAGCGTGATCTCGTAGAGCTGCTGCGGTGCGGGAGCGGGCAGCTCAGGGCCGGTCAGTACCGCAGGCGCCACCCTGTCGAGCGTGCCGAGCGACACCGGGCCCGTCTCCGGCGAAGGAAGAGTCCAGGCTTGGATCGTTTTGCCCGAGGGCAGCGTCACATCGGCCACGAAGCGGATCTTGGCATCGCGATTGCCGTAATCCTCGATCACGGCCTGCGGCTCGCCCGATGCGTTCATCAGAACGGCGACCACGCGCGGCTCTGGCGTCGGGCGCAACGTGCCGGTGCCCAGCCCCACCGCGAGGCCGATGATCCCCGCCGCGATCAACCAGCGCCGCTTCGTGCGCGGGGCTTGCGGCAGGTTGTCGGCTTGCGGCGTGACCGGCGTGATCGTCACCCCCCGCGGGGCGGCGTCTTCGCGCGCAGGTTCCGCTGCGATGCGTTCGCGCAGGCGCTCCATGAAATCATCCGGCAGGTCGGCCTTGGGCGCCGAGAGGTCGAGCGGGAGCAACCCGTCGCGCAGCGCCGCCACGCGGGCCTCCAGCGCAGGGTCGCGCGCCAGCAGTTCCTCGAACAACTCGGCCTCGGTTTCCCCGAGCAGGCCAATGACGTAATCGTCTGCGATGGCGTTGAGGTCGGTCCGGTTCAGGCTCATGACAGGCACTCCCTCAGGCTGGCCAATCCGCGCCGGATCCAGCTTTTCGCCGTCCCCAGCGGCACCGACTGGCGCGCGGCGATCTCGCCATGGCTGAACCCGCCGACATGGGCGAGCAGGATCGAATGGCGGCTGGCGGGGTCGAGCGCCTCCAGGCAATCGCGCAGGCGGCTGGAGCCTGCGAGCATCTGCCAGCCCTCTTCGGGCACGCTTTGCTCGCGCGCGTCCTGCAACGCCCCCAATTCCTCGGGCGAGAGCAGGCTCAGCCGTTTGCCGTCGCGCAGAATGTTCAGGCAGCGGCTGCGCAGCACGGTGTAGACCCAGCCCTTGGCCGAGCCGGGATTGCCGCTGAATTGCCCGGCCTTGCGCCAGATGCGCACCAGCGCCTCCTGCAAGGCTTCCTCGGCCAGATCGGTGCGGCCCAGGATGCGCTTGGCCACGCCCAGCATGCGCCCGCCTTCCAACGCCACCAGCCGCTCAAGCGCGCCCGCATCGCCCTCGGCGCAATCGTGCAGCGCCTGCGCAACGGGGCAGCTTTCCGCTTTCGTCATAAACGCTCCCATGTTCCGCCTGCCGCGCGGCGGTCTCTCCCGGACCAAGTTCTTCACGATTTTCTCCTGTTTCCAAGCTCTAGACCCGCGAAACAGTCGATTGGATGAAAATAATCTTGGATTTCGGTCGAAAAGCGTGGCGCTCAACGCAATTGCCGGGCGGCTTCGGCGATCATCTCTTGCGTATGGAGCACGCGCGCTGGGGCGCTGCGCCCGCGCCGGGAGGCCAGCCACAGTTCGTGCCAGCGACGCTTCGGTAGAGGGACGACAGAGAGCTGCGCCTTGTCTGCAAAGGCCTCGACCCCACTGCGCGGCAGGAGGGTGTAGCCGATCCCCCGGGCAACCGGGGCGGGGATCTGGCCGATCTGGTTGACCGAACCGCGCAGGCGCAGCCGGTCGGCGCCGGGATAGTCCTCGGGGAAGTTCAGCTTCAGCAGGTCGTCGGCATAGGCGAAGCCGTCGGGATGGGCGATGAAGCCGTGCGCGTCGAGATCGGCGAAGGCGTCGGGCGGCGCGGCACCGGCAGGCAGCAGGAGGCACAGCTCCTCGCGCCCGATATGCTGCGCCTCGAGCCGCGCGTGATCCGGGTCCGTGCCGAGCACACCAAGGTCGAACCGCCCCTCCAGCAGTCCCGCCAGAATATCCGCCTGTGGCGCGGCCTGCAGATGGACGCTCAAATCCGGCGCGCTTTGCATCCATTCCAGCAGGATCGGGTAGAGCAGCATCGCGAAACTGCCTGAACAGGCGATATGCACCGGCCCCGCATCCCGATCATCGGTCTCGATCGCGTCGCGCAGGCGTTTCTCTTCGGCCCGCCGCGACAGGCCGAGCGCGAAAACCGCCTCGCCCGCCGGGGTCAGCGTGAAGCTCTTGCCCTGCCACGTGATCAGCTTTTGTCCGACCTGAGCTTCCAGCTTCTTGAGGTGCTGGCTCACGCCCGGCTGGGTCATGTGCAACCGCTCCGCGGCGCGGGTGAAATGCCCGGCCTCGCAAAGCGCGGTGAAGGTTTCGAGCCAGGTAGCGTTCAGCATGAAGGATAACGGATCGTAATTGTTCAAATGAAATATGATAATTTCACATGAAGGGTATGACAATCCATATCGCTGTCATCGCAACCTGAAAGGAGCCTTGAGATGGCAACCACCCCGCGCACCTTCTCCCATATCGGCCTGTCGGTTCCCGACCTCGAGGCCGCCGTGACGTTCTATTCCGAGGTTCTCGGGTTCTACGTCGTGATGGAGCCCTCCGAGGCCGTCGAGGACGACAGCGCCATTGGCGTGATGTGCACCGATGTGTTCGGGCCCGGATGGGGCTCGCTGCGGATCGCGCATCTGTCGACCGCCGATGGCATCGGTATCGAGATCTTCGAGTTCCCCGGCAATTACGCGCCAGAGGACAAGCTGGAACACAAGCGCCACGGCACCTTTCATTTCGCCGTGCAGGACCCTGATGTGGAAGGGTTGACCCAGCGCATCGTCGACGCTGGCGGGCGGCAGCGGATGCCGATCCGGGAATACTTCCCCGGCTCCAAGCCCTACCGCATGGTCTATGTCGAAGACCCGTTCGGCATCGTCTTCGAGATCTACAGTCACAGCTATGATCTGACCTATTCGGCGGGCGCCTACGTCTGATCTTTCTCACCGGTCCCGTCACTCATGGGGCCGGTGTTTTCTTTGCCTCGCAGGGGGGGCGCGCACGACCTCGCAGAAAAATTTTGATTTCCTGCATCCGATCCGCATCTGGCCGGGTCTAGGGGGCATGGAAGGCGCGAAAGGCGCTTGCCGCGAACAGGGAAACGAAAGGAATAACCATGCTGAAACTGACCCTCTCGACCGCTCTCGTCACCGCAATGGGCGCAAGCGGCGCCTTGGCGGCCTCGGCCATCGGCCTCGTGGGCGACAAGACGCTCGTGATGTTCGATACCGAGACGCTCGAAGTCACCGGCACGATGGATGTCACCGGCACCGCGAAGCTGCACGGGATCGATCTGCGCCCGTCGAACAAGACGTTGGTCGCGGTGGATGCCGATCAGGCGCTCTACACGATCGACATGGAAAGCGGTGCCGCGACGAAAGTCTCGCAGATGGACACGATGCTGCCCGTGGACGGGCCGGTTATCGTCGATTTCAACCCGAAGGCCGACAAGCTGCGCTTCATGTCGGGCACCACCAATCACCGCGTCAATGTCGAGACCGGCGAAGTGACCGTCGATGGCAGCCTCGCTTATGAGGAAAAGGACATGCATGCAGGCGAGGCCCCGGCGATCGCGGCGGCCGCCTACGCCAACAGCTACGGGATGCCCGACAGCACCGCGATGTATGACGTGGATTCCACCATCGTCGCGCTGATCCAGCAGACCTCGCCCAATGACGGCACGCTCGCCGCCATCGGCAAGTTCGGCATCGACATGCCGGGCGAGGGCTATGCGTTCGACATCCAGACCACCGAAGACATGAAAAACACGGCGTGGCTCGCCACCGGGAACATGCTCTACACCGTCGACCTCGAGAGTGGTGAGGCGATGGGCAAGGGCATGGTCGAAGGGGCCGGCGGCGACATCCGTGACTTGACGATCCTGCCGGCGATGTAAGTGGGGCGCCGGTTGTGGCCGGTTCGTCAAGACGAGGCCACCCGGAGTCCCCCGGGTGGCCTCACCAATTCGGGTGCAGATCACGCGCGAAACCGCCGCAAGCGGGCGCGCGCAGGCGCAGGCTGAAGTAAACTATTCTTTCCAAACCCTTAAAATTCACCGTGCCGTGCCCCAATTGTGATCAATTCCCGATCCCAATTTCGAGAAGGGCGAGCCCCAGATGACCGAACCCACCAAGAGACTGAGCGCGGCCGAGACCAAGGGTCTGCGCACCGCGAAGGAGTTGGAGGGCCATCTGGCCTGGCTCGACACGATCACGCCGGCCGCGCTGGGCGTGCTGGCGATCGCCTCGGGGATCTACACCTATCTCGGCGTGTCCTCGATCCTCGAGGATAACGGCGCGATGAGCTTCTTCGCGGCGCTGGCCTATTCCATCGCCGTTTCGGTCGGGATTTTCGTCTTCTGGAGCTACATGCTGCGGCTTCTGCCCGCGATGCGCACGGCGAGCGGGTTTCTGGGGCTGACGGTCTCGACCATCGTCGGCTCTCTGGCCATCGTCGCGATGTCGAGCTGGCTCAATGCGGCGGCGCTGGCGGGCTCGGCGGCGGTGGAGCAGCATCTGGACACCACGGTGCGCGACTACCAGTCCGCGCTGGAGCAGGCCCATGACATCGCGCTCTCGGCGCAGGCGCTGGGCCGCGAGGTTGAACGCGCGCGTGCCGCCTTCGAGGCGCTGGCGGATCAGGAACAATCGGGCCAGCTGTCGGGCACTGCAGGGCGGGGTGCGGTGTTCCGTGTTCTGACCCAGAAGACCGAGGAGCTTGCCAATCTCGAAGAGCAGATCCGCGCGCAGCAGCCGCTGATCGACGACTCCTTCGAGACCGGCAACCAGATCCTCGGGCGGATGCGCGCGCTGATCGTGGCGCCCGGCCCGGTGGAGAAACGCTCGGTCGAATTTGCCGAGCAAAGCGTGCGGCTGGCGGGCGTGATCGCGCGGCTTGATCAGCTGTCTGTCGCGCCGCTGGTGGCGCGGGCAGCGCAGGATCTGCCGGCGTCGGTCGTGCTGCCGGAACTGGACGGGCGCACGACCAATGTCCGCGATGCGCAAAGCTCGACCATCGATTCCGTGCTGGAGGCGCTTGATCAGCGGGGCCGCACGCTCGAGCGCGCCGCCGATGAGGTTCTGGCCCGCGATCCGCCGATCCAGACCGCCTATAACCCGATCACCAGCGCCGAGGCCGTGATCCGTTACGCGGGCAGTTTCGTGCCTTCCTGGGCCGGGGCGATTGCGATCGACCTGCTGCCCGCCGTGCTGGTCTTCGTGCTGGCGGTGACGCAGGCCGCGATCCGTTCGGGCCGCGACGGGCTGCCGATCGAGGAGACGCTGACGCTGGCCGATCTGAAAGCCGCGCTGAACGCGATGCGCGATGTCGAGCAGACGATGGGGGGCGCCGATGCCGAGATGCTCAAGCGGGTGTCCGAGAAGGTCGACCCGCCTGCGCCCGCGGATCCGCCGCCGCGCCCTGCGGAGAGCTGAGCGATGCGCCTGTCGCTGCCAAACTTCGACCGGTTCGACGTGCGCCGATGGCTGCGCGTCGTCCTGCTGGTGCAGGTCGGCATCGCCGTGGTGATGATCGCGGGCGACTGGCTGGGGCGCTATCGCCCGCAGCCGCCCTCCGCTGTGCCGGAAATGACCGAGCCGGTCGCGCCGGGCGATCAGCGCCGCCGCTTCGATCCCGCACGTCCGACGCCACGCCGGGATGCGCCTGCGCTGCCGCCGGGGATCGAACTGCCGTCGAACTATCCCGACCGGCTGACCTTCGAGCGCGAAGAGGTCGAGGGCATCGGCTCGGTGCTGCTGCTGAACGGCGCCATCGCGCCGGGCGATGCGGATCGGCTGGAAACCTATCTCGAGCGCTTTGCCGAAGGCGACGCGACCGAGGAACCCCCGACGACAGTCGCGCTCAGCAGTCCGGGCGGTGAAGTCACCGAGGCACTGGCAATTGGCCGCGTGCTGCGCGAGGCCGAGAAGAACACCGTGATCCTGCCCGGCATGGCCTGCATGTCGGCCTGTCCCTATGTCCTCGCGGCAGGTCAGGAACGTCGTGTCTCGCCCGACGGCTATGTCGGGATGCACCAGCATTACTACGACGAGAACCTCTACATGCCCGCCTATTTCGCGGTCGAGGAAATCCAGCGCGGGCAGGGGCGGACGATGGAATATCTGATCGACATGGGCGTCGATCCCGGCGTGATGATCTATTCTCTGACGACGCCGCCGGAAGATATCTACATCCTGCTGCCCGAGGAGCTTCTCGACAGCCAGCTCGCGACGGCGATGCTCGAGTGATCCGGCGCGGCGATACCGCTGCCGACGCTGGGTCAACCTGCGATCTGGGTCCGCCTCTGCGCCTGAACACGAAAACTTCGTCTACTTCCGGTTGACGGCAGGATTTAGCCGAGTAGAGAGGCCATCGCGATTTTGTGCTGGCGTTTGCAGTGCGTGATCCGACACAACAAAGAAAAACAACGTGGGTGCACGATGCGCCCCGACTCCTGAGCAGAAGCGAGCTACCCTCGTGTCAGATACCCTATCTCCGACCGGGCAGAAGCCTGCGCCGGTCTCGGTTCAACCTTTCCAGTTCCGCGGTCTGTTCCTGACCGCCATCGCGCTACGGCTCGAGACAGACGCGCCTGATGACGTGTTCTATGCCGCGCTCGATGCGCAGCTCGCGAAGACGCCGCATCTGTTGGCCGGAGCGCCGATGGTGCTGGACTTCGCGCAGGTGCCGGAGTTCTCGAAACCGGCCGACGTGCGCGACATGATCGACAACCTTTTCGCACGCGATCTGCAGATCTTCGGGGCGCAAAACGCCACCGAGGCGCAGCTAAACGCCGTAAAAGGTTACGGAATTATCCCGATCAAGGTGGGCCGCGAAACCGCGATGCCCGAGCCGAAGCCGCAAAAACCGCAAAAGCCGCAGCCCGCGGCGAAGCGGGCGGCCCCGCCGGTCCCGCGCAACAAGGTCGTGCAGACGCCGGTGCGTTCGGGCCAGATGATCGTGGCCGAACATGGCGATCTCACGGTCGTCGGCTCGGTCGCCTCGGGAGCGGAACTGGTCGCGGCGGGCAACATCCATGTCTACGGCACGCTGCGTGGACGGGCGATGGCAGGCGCACATGGCGATGAGAGCGCGCGTATCTTCTGCCGCCAGCTCGACGCCGAATTGCTCGCGATCGCGGGCCTTTACAAAACGAGCGAAACCATCCCCGCGGAGCTTCGTCGCAAGCCCGTGCAGGTTTTCCTCGACGATGACAAACTCTGTGTGGAGGCGTTCGAATGACGCAACTCAAGGACGATTCGCCGCTCGGCAAGGTGATCGTGATCACCTCGGGCAAGGGGGGCGTGGGCAAGACCACTTCCGCCGCCGCAATCTCTGCCGGTCTCGCCAAGCGCGGCCATAAAACCGTCGTGATCGATTTCGACGTGGGCCTGCGCAACCTCGACATGATCATGGGTTGCGAGCGCCGCGTGGCGTTCGACTTCATCAACGTCATTCAGGCCGATGCGCGG
>NZ_DFRG01000189.1:0-12765 GCF_002378135.1 Thioclava sp. UBA3469 | reverse complement strand
CGCTGGCCCGCGCATGACATCGTCGAATATCTCAAGCTGATCGACGATCCGCTGCATCCGGTCAACGATGACGGCACCTATAACCTGTCCGAGACGCAGGCCCGCGCGATCCTCGATTTGCGCCTGCAGCGTCTGACCCAGATCGGGGTGAAGGAAGTCACGGATGAGCTCGCCCAACTGGCCGAGAAGATCCGCGAATACCTCGCCATCCTCGCCTCGCGCGAGCGGATCATGGCGATCATCGCCGACGAGCTGCGCGAAGTGCGCGAGCTCTTCGCCGTGCCGCGCCGCACCGAGATCATCGACTGGGCCGGCGACATGGCCGACGAAGACTTGATCGAGCGCGAAGACATGGTCGTGACCGTCACACAGGGCGGCTACATCAAGCGCACCCCGCTCGCCGATTTCCGCTCGCAGAAGCGCGGCGGCAAGGGTCTGTCGGGTGGCGCGCTGAAGGATGACGACACGGTCACCACGTTGTTCGTCGCCAACACCCACACGCAGCTTCTGTTCTTCACGACCGGCGGCATGGTCTACAAGATGAAGTGCTGGCAGCTGCCGCTCGGCTCGCGCCAGTCGAAGGGCAAGGCGATCGTCAACATCCTGCCGATCCCCACCGGCGTCTCAATCGCGGCGATCACGCCGGTCGATCGCGACGAGGCGGAATGGGACGACCTGCAGATGGTCTTCGCGACCTCCAAGGGCACCGTGCGCCGCAACCGCCTGTCGGATTTCACCAACGTCATGCGCAACGGCAAGATCGCGATGAAATTCGAGGACGAGAACGAAGGGATGCGCCTGATCAATGCGCGCATCTGTTCCGAGGACGACGACGTGATGCTGGTCACCGCCAGCGGTCGCGCGATCCGCTTCCCCGTGCCGGAAGTGCGCGTGTTCAACTCGCGCAACTCCGTCGGTGTCCGCGGCATCAAGCTGAAGGGCGATGACGAGGTCGTCTCGATGTCGGTCATCCGCCACTTCGAGGCCACTTCGGAAGAGCGCGTGGCCTACCTCAAGCAACGTCGCCTGATGGCAGGCGTGACCGAGGAAGAGATCGAACCCGACGAGGACGAGGAAGTCGTGGCCGAAGGTCAGCTTTCGACCGAGCGCTACGCCGAGATGTCCGCCGCCGAGGATCTGATCCTCACGATCACCTCGAAAGGCTCGGGCAAAATCTCGTCCAGCCACGACTACCCGACCCGCGGTCGTGGCGGTCAGGGCGTGACGGCGATCGACAAGGCGATGCGGGGCGGCCCGCTTGTGGCCTCCTTCCCGGTCGAGATGAGCGATCAGATCATGCTCGCCACCTCGACGGGTCAGTCGATCCGTTGCCCGGTGGAAGACATCTCCTTCCGCTCGCGTTCGGCCGGTGGCGTGCGTGTGTTCAACACCGCCAAGGGCGAGGTCGTGGTCTCGGTCGCGCGGATCGCCGATCAGGGCGATGACGACGATCTGGACCCGGAGGCCGAAGGGCCGACCGATGCGCCCGACGCGCCGGACACCTCCGAGGGTGGCGGCACGCCGGATAGCGAAAGCTGATCCCGCGCAGGCTGTTCGCAATTCTGAACGGCGTCGCAACAAGCACTAAGATCATGCCCCCGTCTGACAAGGACGGGGGCTTTTCCTTGGTAATTTAGCCTAGAGTCGAACAGATGCCGGATCGGTCGGTGTGGCATCGGCATCGGCGGCGCGCTTGAATACAGCCTCTCTCACAAGCGATAAGGCTTTCTATTTCCGGAACTTTCGATGTTGCGGTCCAGCCACGCGCCGGGCCGTTTCCATTTTTTCTTTTCTTCGATGTCCCTTCTGCGCGGAACAACCCCTGAAGCCACCCGTTGCGGTTGCACTATTAGAAACAGGGAGAGTTTCATGAAAGCCTTTGCAGACAGGCTCGGCCTACGAACCGACCCCACCATTTTTTTCGTATCAGCAGGCTTCACGATCCTCTTCGTGCTCGCGCTTGTCATCTTCCCCGGCCCGATTGGCGATGCGTTCGCCACGGGCCGTTCTTGGATTGTCACCAATCTCGGCTGGTTCTTCATCCTCGGCGTCAACATCTGGCTCGGGTTCCTGATCTGGGCCGCACTGTCGCGCCACGGCCATATCCGGCTCGGTCCGAAGGACAGCCGCCCCGAATACGGCAACCTGTCTTGGTTCACGATGCTCTTCGCGGGCGGCATCGGCACGGTGCTGATGTTCTGGGGCGTGGCCGAGCCGATCAGCCATTTCTCCAAGCCGCCGCTGCCGGGCGTCGCGCCCTATTCCGACGAGGCCGCGAAAGACGCGATCTCCATCGCGGTCTATCACCTCGGCCTGCATACCTGGACGATCTTCACGCTGCCGGGGCTTGGCTTCGCCTATTTCATCAACCGCTACGACCTGCCGGTGCGGGTCTCTTCGGTGTTCTATCCGCTGCTGAAGGAAGGCATCAACGGGCCGATCGGCAAGGCCATCGACATCGCCTCGATCCTCGGCACACTGTTCGGCGTCGCCGTCTCGCTCGGCCTCGGCTCCAGCCAGATCGCCGCCGGTCTGGACGCGCTTCTGGGCACGGGCGACGGGACCTTCGTCAAGATCGCGATCCTGACGGTGCTGACCGCCGTCGCGATCACCTCGATCGTGGCAGGGCTCGACAAAGGCGTGAAGCTCTTGTCGAACATCAATATCGGCATGGCCGTCGGCCTAATGGTCTTCGTGCTGATCTTCGGCTCGACCCTGTTCCTGCTGCGCGGGATCGTGCAGACCGTCGGCCTCTATCTCACCAACCTGCCGCATCTGGCCTTCTGGAACGACATGCTGGCCAACGAGAACCCCGACACGCCCGGCTGGGGCTGGCAGGGCTCGTGGACGGTGTTCTACTGGGCCTGGACGGTGACTTGGTCGCCCTTCATCGGGTTGTTCGTGGCCCGCATCTCGCGCGGCCGCACGGTGCGCGAATTCGTCTTTGGCGTGCTGCTGGCGCCCTCGCTCTTCACTCTGATCTGGTTCGCGATCTTCGGCTGGCAGGCGATGGAGTTCGACGGCATCGGTCAGGCCGCCCGCGATGCGATGGGCGATCAGGCGGGGCAATTGTCGCAAGCGGTCTCGGATAGCGTTCCGCTCGCGATGTTCGCCTTCTTCGAGCACTTCCCCTTCGTCCATATCGTCCAAGGCATCGCGGTGATCGTGGTCGCGATCTTCTTCGCAACCTCGTCGGACTCGGCGTCCCTCGTGGTCGATATGCTCTGCACCGGCACACCGACGCCGGGCCCGGTCCATCAGCGCGTCTTCTGGGGCGCAGCAGAGGGCCTCGTCGCGGCGATGCTGATCGTGCTCGCAGGCGATGCGGGGCTAACGGCGCTGCAACAGGTCATCACGGTCGTAGGCCTGCCGATCTTCATCCTCGTGTCGATGATGATCCCCTCGATCATAAAGGGCTTCGCGCTGGAGGATATCGACCACGTCTCGATCGGCAAGCGGCCCAAGCTGGACGATTTCTGATCGCGCGATCCCGAGGGCAGACCCTATCGAACGGCCCGGAGTGGAAACGCTCCGGGCCGTTAACCCATTAGAAAGTTTAACCCTTCCTTAAGACCCACCCGCCTGCCAAAAGAGATCAAAGCCGCAGCGGAGCATGGGCCCGAAGCGCAGCCGGCGAAGATCGGCCTTGTTCAGTTACCGCGTCACGAGGTCCGATCATGCGCCACGCTCCTGTCTCTGCCCTGCGGGGCGCCGTTTTCTGTCTCGCCGCAGCCGTCAGCGCTGGCCCCGCGCTCGCCCAAAGCGCGCTTGGCTTCACCGGGGCCGAGCTGACGATCCAGAACTCCACCGGCGACTTCGGAGCCGCCCGCGCCGATCTGAGCGCCGATTTCGCCCTGACCCAGGCGCATGGACTGCAACTCGATCTCGGCGCAAATGATGCCGGTCCGCGCTGGCGCGGCGATCTGGCGGCGCATCTCTACATGGCGCCCACGGAGCGCGCCAAATACGGGCTCTTCGCCGCCGTCTCCGACACCAGCCACGCGAGCCAGACGGCCTATGCGCTCGGCGCCGAAGCGATCTGGGCTGTCGGCGCGCGCGGCAGCGTCTCGGCACGCGCCGGGCTCGGCACCGTCAAACCCGGCAGCAACGATTACGTCTTCGCAGGCCTCGGCGGACGATGGGACGTCAGCCCGCGCACGACGCTCACCGCCGACCTTTCCGTCGTGGACATTTCCGAAGTGGCCTTCAGCACCCGCGAGACCACCGCCGCGTTCGGCATAGGCCACCGGCTGGGCGACGGCCCAGCGACGCTCTTCACCCGCATCGAGCGCGCCCATTTCACAGGTCGCCCCGAAAGCCGCGACGAGACCCGTCTCGCCCTCGGCCTCAAGTTGCGCTTCGGCCCGCGCGGCCACGGCGTGCGCAACCAGAACTTCGCGCCGATCCGCCCGCTGGACGGGCTATTTGCGCGCGGCACCTTCGCCCTGGACTGAGCATCTGCGATCGGCCTTCCCTTTTGCCGCTTTGACCACTACATGAGCGGCCATGACAGAAGAACTCCATATCGTCGGCGGTGGCATGGCGGGCTCGGAAGCAGCCTGGCAGGCGGCGAATGCCGGCATCCGCGTGGTGCTGCACGAAATGCGGCCCAAGGTCGAAACCTTTGCGCACCAGACCGGCAACTATGCCGAGATGGTCTGCTCGAACTCGTTCCGCTCGGACGATCACGAGCGCAATGCCGTGGGCCAGCTCCACTGGGAGATGGGCGCCGCGAACGGGCTGATCATGGAGACCGCGCGCAAGCACCGTCTGCCCGCAGGCGGTGCGCTGGCCGTGGACCGCGAGGCGTTTTCGCAATCCGTGACCGCGGCGCTGCGTGCCCATGAGAACATTTCCTTTACCGAAGAAGAAGTTACCGAGCTTCCTTCAAGTGGAAAATGGATCTTCGCGACCGGCCCGCTGACCTCCGAATCCTTGGGTAAAGCGATCCTGCAAGCCACCGGCGAAGAGCGTCTGGCCTTCTTCGACGCCATCGCACCCATCGTCTATGCCGACACGATCGACATGTCCGTCGCCTGGCGTCAGTCGCGCTACGACAAGGGCGAGACCGAGGAAGAGCGCACGGCCTATATCAACTGTCCGATGACGAAGGACGAATATGAGGCCTTCATCGACGCGCTGCTCGAGGCCGACAAGACCGAATTCCACGAGGGCGAAACCGCGGGCTATTTCGACGGCTGCCTGCCGATCGAAGTCATGGCCGAACGCGGGCGTGAAACCCTGCGCCACGGGCCGATGAAGCCCGTCGGTCTGACCAATGAACACGACCCGCAGACCAAAGCTTGGGCCGTGGTGCAGTTGCGCCGCGACAACGCGCTCGGCACGCTTTACAACATCGTGGGGTTCCAGACCAAGATGAAGTATGGCGCGCAAGCTGCTGTTTTCCGGATGATTCCGGGCCTTCAGGACGCCAAATTCGCGCGTCTCGGCGGCATCCACCGCAACACCTTCATCAACTCGCCGACGCTGCTCGATGCGCAGATGCGACTGAAATCGCACCCGAACCTGCGCTTCGCGGGCCAGATCACCGGCGTGGAAGGCTATGTCGAGAGCGCCGCGATGGGGCTGCTGGCCGGTCGTATGGCCGCTGCCGAACTTCAAGGCCGCGAACTGCCGCCGCCGGGACCCGAAACCGCGATGGGGGCGTTGATCACCCACATCACCGGCGGGGCCGAGGCGAAGACGTTCCAACCGATGAACGTCAATTTCGGGCTCTTCCCGCCGATCGACGCCAAGGGTGGGCGGCGTGGCCGCAAAGACCGCTACAAGGCCTATACCGATCGCGCCAAGACGGTCTTCGGCGACTGGCTGGCGCAGCAAGGAGAGACTGTATGAATTACGTTCTGGCCCTGTTTCTGCCGCCGCTTTCAATCGTGCTGATCGGGCGCATCTTCCTTGCGATCCTCATCTTCGTGATCTGGATTCCAGCGATCATCTTCTCGGGCGGGCTGACGCATCCGATGTTCATCCTGCTCGCCTGGATCCTGATCTATCAGGCGCATGCGGATCGCCGCGCGGGCGGCTGATTTGGCGGGGTGCGCGCGTCGATGATCACACGCTTCGCCCCCTCGCCAACGGGCCCGCTGCATCTGGGCCATGCCTATAGCGCAATCTTCGCGCATGACATGGCGCGCAAGGCGGGCGGCCAGTTCCTGCTGCGGATCGAAGACATCGATCAAAGCCGCGCGCGACCGCACTGGGAGGAGCAGATTTACGACGATCTGCGCTGGCTTGGGCTGACCTGGGACGGGCCGGTTCTGCGCCAATCCGACCGCTTGAACGTCTATCGCGAAGCCCTTGAAAGACTTTGGGAAAGAGACCTTCTCTTTGCCTGCACCTGCACGCGGCGCGATATCGAGGCGGCAGCCTCCGCACCGCAGGAAGGCGTGCAATACGGGCCCGACGGTCTGATCTATCCCGGCACCTGCCGCGAACGCGGCGCGCGAAAACCCGGGGCTCCGCTGCCCGACAGCGCGCTACGCCTGAACATGACCCGCGCCGCCCGCGATATCCGCTTCGACGAAGTCTGCGCGCTGCACAAAGGCAAGCATAACGTCTCCCGCGCCGATCTGATCGACAAGGTGGGCGATGTCGTGCTGGCGCGCCGCGAGATGGGCACGTCCTACCACCTCGCAGTCGTGCTCGACGATGCCGCGCAAGGCATCACCCATGTCACCCGCGGCGCGGATCTGTTCGACGCCACCCAGATCCATGTTCTGCTTCAAGCTCTACTTGAACTTCCGACGCCAACCTATTGCCATCACGAGCTAATCCGTGACGAGAATGGCAAGCGCCTCGCCAAGCGCGACGATGCCCGCGCCATCGCGAAATACCGCGAAGATGGGGCCAGCCCCGACGACATTCGCCGCATGGTCGGGCTGCCCGTTTCCTCTTGACGGAAATATCCTCCCCGAAGGGCCGCTCTCAACCTTCCATCGGCGTGAGGATCTCGACCTCCTCGCCATCGCGGATCGCGGTATAGAAGCACGAGCGCCGATTGGTGTGGCAGGCCGGGCCTTCCTGCTCGACCAGCACCAGAAGCGCGTCGCGGTCGCAATCGACCCGCATCTCACGCAGGCGCTGCACATGGCCCGAGGTCTCGCCCTTCACCCAGAACGATTTCCGTGAGCGCGACCAATAGGTTACGCGCCCTGTTTCAAGTGTCTTTGCGACGCTTTCCGCATTCATCCATGCCATCATCAGGATATCACCCGAGAGCGCATCCTGCGCGATGGCGGGGATCAAACCGTTGGCGTCATAGGTCAAGCTGGCGGGATCGAATGGCATCGGCTCTTTCCTTCCTGTGGCTCAGGTCCTATCTACGCCGGACGGGCCGAAGGGGAAAGAGATGAGCGACACCGATCTGATCAAGCTCTATTCGCAGCGTATTCTGGCGCTCGCCGCCGATATGCCGGGCACCGATCCACTCCCCGAGCCCGACGTGACCGTGCGCAAGCGCGCGCCGCTGTGCGGCTCCACGGTCGAGGTCTCGCTGACCTGCAAGGATGGCCGCGTGACCGGCTATAGCCAGACCGTCCATGCCTGCGCGCTGGGTCAGGCTTCGGCTGCGATTTTCGGGGCGCAGGTTGTGGGTCGGACCCGCGACGAGGTTGCGAAGCTGCGCGATCAGCTGGCCGAGATGCTCAAGGGCGGCCCCGTCCCCGATGCGCCTTTCGGCGAATACGAGGTGCTGCAAGCCGCGCGCGACTACCCCAATCGGCATGGCTCAATCCTGCTCGCCCCCGAGGCGACGCTCGAAGCGCTCGAGCAGTGCTGAGCCGCTAACCTCTCTCCCTCGCGATAAAAAAGCCGCCACTCGAAAGAGCGGCGGCTGAAGTTGCGCTTTACGGACAGGCGGGCCTGGGGGACAGGCGAAGCCGCAGGTTTGGGACAGGTGCGGCAGCCAAAAAGCGCGAGGCAGTAACGATGAGACAGGTCGGGCTTAGAGGAGCCCCGGCAGCCAAAGCGCCATGATGAAGCTTGCGCAAAGCGCGATGCCCCCCACGGCGTCGGCCAGCAACGTGCTGTGATTGCGGTCGAGAAGTTCCTTGATTTCCTTGGCCATCTGGCACCTCCATTCCCTCTGTTGCCTCTTTGTTCTCACAATTGACGTCGCGTGTAAAGAACTTTTTAGGAACATTTGAGAACACTGGGGGAGAACGTGGGGCGAACGGGGCTCAGCCGATGCCGATCAGACGGATCGCGCGGTCCTGTTCCATCAGCCACAGCAGCACCCGCGCCGCCTGTCCGCGCGGGCCACTTAACTCGGGATCGTCGGACAGGAGCTTGCGCGCATCCGACTGCGCCACCGCCATCAGACCGGCCTGCCGTTCCAGGTCAGCCACGCGGAATCGCGGCAGGCCCGATTGCGCCGTGCCGATCACATCGCCCGCCCCGCGCATGGCGAGGTCTTCCTCGGCGATGCGGAACCCATCCTCGCTTTCGCGCAGGATCGACAGGCGCCGTTCCGCCGTCTCACTTAGCGGGGTCTGGTAGATCATCAGGCAGGTCGAGGCCGCGGCACCGCGCCCGACTCGCCCGCGCAGCTGATGAAGCTGCGCGAGACCGAAGCTCTCGGCCCGCTCGATCACCATGATCGACGCGTTGGGCACGTTCACGCCCACCTCGATCACCGTCGTCGCGACTAGAACGCGGGTCTGCCCCTTCACGAAGGCCGCCATGGCAGCGTCTTTCTCGGCCGACGGCATCTGGCCGTGAACCAGCCCCACGACATCGTCGCCAAGCGCCGCGCGCAGCGCCAGAAAACGGTCGGTCGCAGAGCTCAGATCGACACGCTCGCTTTCTTCGACCAGCGGGCAGACCCAATAGGCCTGCCGCCCCTCGGCCACCGCTTTGCGCAGATGTTCGACCACCTCGCCCATCCGCTCCATCGCGACAAGCGCGGTCTTGACCGGCGTCCGGCCCGGCGGCTTCTCGTCCAAGAGGCTTACATCCATATCGCCATATTGCGCCAGCGCGAGCGAGCGCGGGATCGGCGTCGCGGTCATCACCAGCACGTCGACCGCCTGCCCCTTGGCGCCCAGCTCCATCCGCTGCGCGACGCCGAAGCGATGCTGTTCGTCGATCACGGAAAGCCGTAAATCCTGAAATTCCACGTCTTTCTGAAAAACCGCATGGGTCCCGACAAGGATCCCGATCGCGCCCGAGGCCAGATCGGCGAGCTTGCGCGCCCGCTCCGCCCCCTTGTCGCGCCCGGTCAGGATCTCCAGCCGGACGCCCGCCGCCTCGGCCAGCGGCGCCAGACCTTCGAGATGCTGGCGCGCGAGGATCTCCGTGGGCGCCATCATCACGCCCTGCCCGCCAGCCTCAACCGCCGTCAACAGCGCCATGAAGGCGACCAGCGTCTTGCCCGCGCCGACATCGCCCTGCAGCAGCCGGTTCATCCGCCGCTCGGAGCCCAGATCGCCCGCGATCTCGGCAATCGCGCGGGTCTGCGCGCCGGTCGGCTTGTAAGGCAGGCTCGCCAGCACCTGCGCCGAGAGCTTGCCCGTCCCGCGCGTCACGCGGCCCTTCTTGCGCCGCGACTGGCGCCGCGCGAGCGCGAGGGTCATCTGGTGGGCGAAAAGCTCGTCATAGGCGAGACGCGCGCGCGCCGGCGCGGTGGCCGAAAGATCGTCAATCTTTTCTGGGTGATGCGCCGTTTTCACCGCATCCTGCCAGTCGGGCCAGCCCTCGCGGCGCTTGAGCGCATCGTCGATCCATTCCGGCAGGTCGGGCGCGCGCGCCAAGGCCCCCTCCGCCGCCTTCGCCATCAGCTTTTGCGTGACGCCCGCGGTGAGCGGATAGACCGGCTCGAACCGGGGCATTTCGTCCGCATTCTCAGGCGGAAGGATGTAATCGGGATGCACGATCTGCGCCTGCCCGTCATATATCTCGAGCTTGCCCGAAATGATCCGCCGCGCCCCGTTGGGCATCTGTTTCGCGAGCCAGTCGCCGCGCGCCCGGAAGAAGACCAGCGTGATATCGCCCTGCGCGTCATGGCACAGAACCCGATCCGGCGCGCCTTGTTTGCGCGCGGGGCTATGAACGCCGATGGTCACTTCGACGGTGACGGTGGTGCCCGCGGGCACGCCTTGCACGGTCGCGACAGGGCGGCGATCGATCACCGAATAGGGCAAGGTGAACAGCACATCGCGCGGGCGGGTGATCCCCAACCCTTCGAAATGCTTGGCCGTTTTCGGACCGACGCCCGCAAGGCTGTCGAGCTCGGCGAAGAGCTCGAAAAGCTCTGCGGGCCGCGTGCTCATGCGCCCCCCGCGAGCGCAATCCATTCATCCTCATCGATGACGCGGATGTTCAACTCGGCCGCTTTCTTGGCTTTCGAGCCCGCGCCGGGCCCTGCGACGAGCAGGTCGGTCTTGGCGCTGACCGAGCCCGAGACTTTCGCACCAAGCGCCTCGGCGCGCGCCTTCGCCTCGGCCCGCGTCATCTTCTCCAGCGTGCCGGTGAAGACGACGGTGAGGCCCGAAACCGGACTGTCGGATTTCGGCTTCTCGGCCTCCTCGACACTCAGATGCGCGGTGAGACGGTCGATCGAGGCGCGCTCGGCCTCTTGCTGGAAGGTCGTCACGACCGAGGTCGCGAGCGTCTCGCCGACCCCGTCGATCGAGATCAGGTCGTCCCATTCCGGGCCCTGCCCGCACTCGGCCTGCGTCATCGCGGCCTCGAACGCGTCCCAAGTGCCGTAATGCGTGGCGAGCATCCCGGCGCTGGTCTCGCCGACATGGCGAATGCCGAGCGCGAAGATCAGGCGTTGCAGCGGGATCGTGCGTTTCTCGGCGATCGCGGCAAAGAGATTGCGCGCGGATTTCTCGCCCCAACCCTCGCGGTTCTTGAGTTGCTGGAGGCCCTGACCGTAGCGCTCTTCCAGCGTGAAGATGTCGGCGGGCTCCTTGATCCAGCCATCCTCGTAGAATTGCTCGACCTGTTTCGCGCCCAGACCTTCGATATCGAACGCCGCGCGGGAGACGAAATGTTTCAGCTTTTCCACGGCTTGCGCGGGGCAGATCAGCCCCCCCGTGCAGCGGCGCACCGCGTCGCCCTCTTCGCGGATCGCCTCGGAGCCGCAGCGCGGGCAATGGGTCGGAAAGTCGTAGGGCACCGCATCGTCGCGACGGCGCGTGAGGTCCACATCGGCGATCTTCGGGATCACGTCCCCCGCGCGATAGACCTGCACCCAGTCGCCGACGCGGATATCCTTGCCGCCGCGGATCTCGGCGCCCTTGGAATCGCGCCCGGCGATGTAATCCTCGTTATGCAGCGTCGCGTTCGAGACGACGACGCCGCCCACGGTCACCGGCGTCAGCCGCGCGACCGGCGAGAGCGCCCCGGTGCGACCGACCTGAATGTCGATCCCTTCGAGCTGCGTCCAGGCAAGCTCGGCAGGGAATTTATGCGCGATCGCCCAACGCGGCGTGGTGGAACGGAAACCGAGGCGGCGCTGCAGCGCGAGGTCGTTCACCTTGTAGACGACGCCGTCGATATCGTAGCCGAGCGTGGCGCGCCTGGCCTCGATCTCGCGGTAATGGGCGAGCATATCGGCAGGGCCGTCGCAGAGCTCCGTCAGCGGATTGGTCTGGAAGCCGAGCGATTGCAGCCGCGCGATGGCGTCGATCTGGGTCTCGGCCAGCGGCGCGGACAGCTCGCCCCAAGCATAGGCGAAGAATTTCAGCGGGCGCGACGCGGTGACTTTCGGGTCGAGTTGGCGGAGCGATCCGGCGGCGGCGTTGCGCGGATTGGCGAAACGCTTTTCGCCCGCGGCCTCGTTGCGGGTGTTGAGCGCCTCGAAATCGGCATGGCTCATATAAACCTCGCCGCGGACTTCCAGCACGTCGGGCGCATCCGCGATCGACGTCGGAATGTCGTCGATGGTGCGGGCGTTTTCGGTGACGTTTTCGCCAACCGCGCCGTCGCCGCGCGTGGCCGCGTGGATCAGCTTGCCGTGTTCGTAGCGGATCGACAGCGACAGACCGTCGATCTTCGGCTCGGCCGTGTAGTTGAGCGGGGCATCCGTTTTCAGGCCGAGGAAGCTGCGGATGCTCTCGTCGAATTCGGTCACGTCCTCGTCGGAGAACGCGTTGGCGAGGCTCATCATGCGGACGGCATGGGTGATCTTGCCGAAGCCTTCGGCCAGCTGCCCGCCCACCTGTTCGCTGGGCGATTGGTCTGATTTCAGCGCGGGGAATTTCGCCTCGATCGCCGCGAGCCGCTGCTTGAGCGCGTCATACTCCGCATCCGAAATCTCGGGCGCGTCATGGGTGTGATAGGCAGTATTGGCCGCCGCGATCTTCTCGATCAGCTCGGGCAGCTCGGCGCGGGCCTCGGCCTCGCTCAGCGCGTCGATCTCGGTGCGGCTTGGCTCGGACATAAAAAGACCCCCTCGTGCTGACCTTGGTTTAGGCAAGCGCCGAGGGGGCGTAAAGAGCCGTGACGACGGAGATCATCGGCTTTCGGGACGTCAGGCACCCATAGCGATGCGACGTTCCAACTCGGACGGGTCGGGATCGCGCAGCACATAGCCGCGGCCCCAGACGGTTTCGATGTAATTCTCACCCTCGGTGGCGTCGGCGAGCTTCTTGCGCAGTTTGCAGATGAAGACGTCGATGATCTTCAATTCGGGCTCATCCATGCCGCCATACAGATGGTTCAGGAACATCTCTTTCGTCAGGGTCGTGCCCTTCCGGAGGCTGAGCAGTTCGAGCATCTGATATTCCTTGCCGGTCA
>NZ_DFRG01000272.1:29907-30058 GCF_002378135.1 Thioclava sp. UBA3469 | reverse complement strand
CCGAGCCATAGGCGTAGATCGGATACATCACGAGGCTGGATTGCACCGACATCATCGAGCGGTAGCCGCTGTCCACCCGCTCGATCTCGCGCGCGATCAGGCCGTAGGAGACATAGCCCGCGCCGATCCCGCCATATTCCTCGGGGATGGT
>NZ_DFRG01000272.1:28064-29507 GCF_002378135.1 Thioclava sp. UBA3469 | reverse complement strand
AGGCCTCGATCACGCGCGGCTGCAGCTTGTCCTGCGCATAAGCACGGGCCGCATCGCGCAGCATCCGTTCGTCTTCGCTCAGCTGGGTTTCCAGACGCAGCGCGTCGTCCCAAGTGAACTTGCCCAGATCGGGGGCATCCTTGGCTTTGAGCGTGGGGCGGTCGGTCATGGCGGGTCCTCGGGGTCACGTGTCTGTCGCGTCGGACTCTAGGCATCGGGGCGCGCAGCGCAAACGATTAAATTTGCGAAGATGATGAGTTTTGCGCATGATCTAGAGAACCACAGCGGAGCACCCTCGCGACCATGCGCAAGAGCTACACCCCGACGATCAACGAGCTGCAGGCCTTCGCCGCCTGTGCGCGCCTCGGCACGACGACGCGGGCGGCCGCGGAGTTGAACCTGACGCAATCGGCGGTGTCGCGCTCGCTCGGGACGTTGGAAGAGCGACTGGGCGTGGCGCTGTTCGACCGGGTGCGCAAGCGACTGTCTCTGTCGCCTGCGGGTCAGGTTTTTCTGGCGCAGGCAGAGGAAATTCTGGGCCAGATCGACCGGGCTGCGATGGGGGCGATGGCTTTCGGAGGCGCGCGGGCGGTGCTGCGCATGGCGGTATTGCCGAGCTTTGCGCGCTCGTGGCTGATCCCGCGGCTGGCAGGGTTCGAGGCCGCGCAGCCGGAGGTGAGCCTCGATCTGAGCGCGCGGCTCTTGCCTGTGGAGTTCGAGCATGAGCCCTTCGATCTCGCGATCATGCGCTCAAGGCATGAACCGGCAGGGGCCGAGGTCGAGAATCTGGTGGCGGAGGAGTTGATCGTCGTGGCCGCGCCGAGCCTGATGGCGGGGCGTGCGGCGCTGGAGGACGATGCGCTACTGGCCCTGCCGTTGTTGCAGCAATCGACGCGCCCGACGCTCTGGCTCGACTGGTTTCGCGAAAGCGGGCGCGATGCGCGGCATATCCTGCGCGGCGCGCGGTTCGATCATTTCGACATGATCCTCGATGCGGCGAGCGCGGGGATGGGGTTGGGGCTGGTGCCCGCGATCATCGCCGAAGGGGCGCTGGCCTCGGGGCGGCTGGTGCAGGCGACGCCGCGCCAGTTTGCCACCGGCGAGAATTACGCGCTGATCCTGCCCGAGCGTGCGCGGGAGGCGCCGCATGTCAGCGCCTTCCGCGATTGGTTGCGGGCCGAGATCGGCGCTTAGTCGAAGACGATGACCTGCCGGATCGCCTCGCCCGCCGCGAGCCGCTCGAAACCTTCGTTGATGTCTTCGAGCTTGAGGCGATGGGTCATCAGATCGGGGATCGGAAGTTGCCCCTGCACCATCATCTGCGCGAAGCGCGGAATGTCGCGGACCGGCACGCAGGAGCCCATGTAAGAGCCTTTCAGCGCGTGCTCATTCGCGGTCAGCGACACGGCCGGGATTTTGAACTCCGCCTGCGGGTTCGGCAGG
>NZ_DFRG01000272.1:0-27755 GCF_002378135.1 Thioclava sp. UBA3469 | reverse complement strand
CCGCCTGCGGGTTCGGCAGGCCCGCCGTGACGGAGGTTCCGCCACGCCGGGTGATGGCATAGGCGAATTGCAGCGCCGGGGCCGCACCTGCCAGCTCGACCGCGAGATCGACGCCGCCGCTGGTGAGATCGCGCAGCTTTTGCACTGCGCCTTCTTCGGTCGGGTCGATGGCATGGGTCGCACCAAGCTTCAGCGCGAGGTCGCGTTTATCCGCGGCGAGATCGACCGCGACGATGGTGCGCGCGCCCGCCGCAACTGCACCCAGAAGCCCCGCAAGGCCGACGCCGCCAAGGCCGATGATCGCGCAGCTTTGGCCGGTCTTCAGCCCGCCCGAGTTCAACACCGCGCCGACGCCGGTCAGCACCGCGCAGCCCAGAAGGGCCGCCTGGTCGAGCGGGATCGACTTGTCGATCTTCACGCAGGAGGCCTCGGAGACGACTGCGTAATCCGAGAAGGCCGAGACGCCGATATGGTGGTTCACATGCTCGCCCGCGACCGAGATGCGTTTCGATCCGGTGATCAGGCTGCCCTTGCCCGCCGCGACGGCGGCAGGCTCGCAAAGCGCAGGCCGCCCCTCGGCGCAGGGCACGCAATGGCCGCAGGACGGCGCGAAGACGAGAACGACGTGATCGCCCGGCGCGAAGCGAGTGACATGCGGGCCGACCGCCTCGACCACGCCCGCCGCCTCATGGCCCAGCGCCACGGGCATGTCGCGCGGGCGGTCGCCGTTGATGACGGACAGGTCCGAGTGGCACAGGCCGGCAGCCGACATCTTGATGAGCAGCTCACCCGGGCCGGGATCGTCCAGCTCGGCCTCGACGATCTCCAGCGGCTTGCTGTCGGAATAAGGGCGCGCTTTGCCCATTTCGCGCAAAAGTGCGATCCGCGTTTTCATTCTTGCTCCTCCCCAAAACGATTTGGCGCAGCTTGGGAAAGTTCCGCGGAAGTGTCCATGCCCCTTTGACGAAGGGTCAGGCGATGACAGTGATGGGAGCGTCCAGCGGATGCTCTTCGAGGTTCGCGCTCTCGCCGATGCGGTCGACCACGGCGAAGAGACCGGGCGCTGCGAGCGGCGTCAGCACCCCGTGCCAGGTGCCGCGATGGAGGTTGATCCCCTGCGCACCATTGGTGAGAAACGCGCGCGGCGTGCCGGGTTTACCGTCCGCATCGGGCGCGACGATCACGAGAAACGGGTCCGCGCTCATCGGAATGAAGGCCTGCGAGCCTTCGGGATGCCGCTCCAGCAGATCGCAGAGATAGGGTAAAGCGCGCGGTTCGGCCTTGAAGATCGAAACCCCCGCGCGGCCACCCGTCTCCGCCCCGAAATCGAGCTGCGCGCGGTCGTGATAGCGCCCGCAGAGCCCCGCATTGATGATCTTGTCGGGGTCGCCTGCGGCGTCGAGCACGTCGCCGAACGGGGCGAAAGCCTGGGGTGTCAGCGGTTCGGCTTTGATCTGCATGGCGGGCCTCTTGGTTTGGGCGGAAGAGAGGGGGCGCTGCCCCCTCACGCCCGGGACATTTCAACCAAGCCGAAAGGTCAGCCCGGGAAAGGCGAGCCGAGCTTCGGGTGGCGGTTCACGTCCTTGTAGAGCAGGTAGCGGAACGGGCGGCGGCCCGCGGCGTAGCAGGCTTGCGGGCAGAAGGCGCGCAGCCACATGAAATCGCCCTCTTCGACCTCGATCCAGTCCTGATTGAGCAGGTAGACGCCCCGGCCCTGCAGCACGAAGATGCCGTGTTCCATGACGTGGGTTTCCGCGAATGGGATGGTGCCGCCCGGCATGAAGGTCACGATATTGACGTGCATGTCGTGGCGCAGATCGTTCGGATCGACGAAGCGCGAGGTCGACCAGTAGCCCGAGGTGTTGGGCATCTCGAGCGGCGGTTTGTCCTGATCGGCGGTGACGAAGCTTTCGGGTGCGTCGATGCCGGGCACGCGCTCGTAGCGTTTGCGGACCCAGACGAAGGTGCCGGGCGTGTCCTGATCGTTGGCGACCGACCATTGCGCGCCCGGTGCGAGATAGGCGTAGCCGCCCGCGTCCAGCTCATGGCCGACGCCTTCGATCACGAGGCGAATGTGACCGGCGAGCACGAAGATCACGCTTTGACCCTCGGGGTCGGGTTCGGGATTGTCCGAGCCGCCGCCCGGCGCGACTTCGACGACCAGTTCGGCGAAGGTCTCGGCAAAGCCGGAGAGCGGACGGGCAAGCACCCAGGCGCGGGTATTCTGCCAGCCGGGCAGCAGCGAGATGGTGATGTCGGACAGCACCCCGCGCGGGATCACCGCGTAGGAAGTGTTGAATTGGGCGCGCTCGCGGGCGCGCTGGTTCTGATCGGGCAAACCGCCCGTCGGGGCGTAATAGGTGTATTCCATCAAAGGTCCATGGCGTTCAGGCGATGCCACGCGATCCGCTCGACCTGCTTGCAGGCCTCGAGGAATTCCGTCTCGCGGTCTTGGTCAAGCCGGCGGCGGAAGGCGTGGAGGATTGACGCCTTCGTATTGTCTTTTACGGCGATGATGAAGGGGAAACCGAATTTTTCGGTATAGGCGGCGTTGAGAGCCTCGAATGTCGCGCGCTCTTCATCGGTCAGCGCATCGAGCCCGGCGCTGGCCTGCTCGGAGGTGCTTTCGGCAGTGAGGCGCTTGGCCTGCGCGAGTTTGCCCGCGAGATCCGGGTGCGCGGTCAGCACGCCGAGGCGTTCGGCCTCCGACGCCGAGCGGAAGATGCGGGCCAGCGCCGAGGCCACGCCTTCGAGGCAATCATGCGCCGGACCGAGTTCCAGATCGAAAGCACGCTGCGCGATCCAGGGCGAATGTTCGTAGATGCCGCCGAAGGCTTCGACGAAGCGCTCCCGGCTCATCTGGCTCGGGCGTTCGCGGCGGGTATGCGGGTGGGTCGCAGCCCAATGCGCGGCGATCTCTCCACGGGTCGCGAACCAGACGCCCTCATGCGAAAGCGCATAGTCAAGAAAGCGTTTCAGCCCCGCGACTTTGCCCGGACGCCCGATCAGGCGGTTGTGCAGGCCGACCGAGAACATCTTCGGCGCGCCGTCCAGTCCCTCGGCATAGAGCGTGTCGAAACTGTCCTTGAGATACTGGAAGAACTGTTCGCCCTCGATATAGCCCGGCGCGGTGGCGAAGCGCATATCGTTGGCCTCCAAGGTGTAGGGGATCACGAGCTGGTCGCGCGCGCCGACCTCGAGCCAATAGGGCAGGTCGTCGTCATAGGTGTCGGAAATCCAGTCGAAACCGCCCTCCTCCGCCGTCAATCGTACGGTGTTGGCCGAGCAGCGCCCGGTATACCAGCCGCGCGGACGCTCTCCGACGACTTCCGTATGCAGGCGGATGGCTTCGGCGATCTGACGGCGCTCTTCGTCTTCCGCCATGTCCTTGTGCTCGACCCATTTGAGGCCGTGCGAGGCGATTTCCCAGCCCGCCTCTTTCATCGCGGCGACCTGTTCGGGGGCGCGGGCCAGCGCGGTTGCGACACCGTAGATCGTTAGCGGCACGTTCAGCCCGGTGAACAGCCGGTGCAGCCGCCAGAAGCCTGCGCGCGCGCCGTATTCGTAGATCGACTCCATGTTCCAGTGCCGCTGGCCGGGCCATTGCGCGGCGCCTGCGATATCGGACAGGAACGCCTCGGAGGCCGCGTCACCATGCAGGACATTGTTCTCGCCGCCCTCCTCGAAATTGAGCACCATCGAGATCGCCACGCGCGCCTCGCCCGGCCAATGCGGATCGGGGGTCGTGCGGCCATAGCCGCGCAGGTCGCGGGGGTAGCGGGTCATTAGGTGGCTCCTGTCTTCGGGTCGGATCGGGACAAGAAAGAGCAAAACGCGCGAAAGGGAAAGCCCTCTCTCGGCGTCGGAGAGGGCTTGGCAGGCGGGGCACAGAATCGTTGCGCGATTTGGGGGCCCTTGGCATGATTTCGGGCATCAAGACATTGCGTACCCTGCCCTTTCCGCTCTGCCCGGAGGCCCTCCCATGCGCCAATTGCTTCGTCTTATAGCCATCGTCCCCCTTCCGCTCATTGGATTTCCCGGCCTGTCAGCCGCACAGGACTGGACCCAGATTGCGGCCTACTCCGCCTTCATCGGCCCGCAGGATATGCGGAATTCGAAGGGCGCGGCCCTGAGATCTCTCGGTGCGGCCTTGCAGCAGGATCGGGCGAATTATCATCGCTTCGGGCTCAGGGATGCGCGCGACGAGTCCGATCCGGTCTTCGCAGATCGCGCCACGCGGGCGCGTATTCCCGCGATGGTCGAGGCGGGCGGCGATACGCGGGGAAGTTTCACGCAAATGGTCCGCGCGGGGCAGCCCTTCGGCGTCTATGTCTTCGTCTGCGGCTACGGGCGCACCCGTCTGTGATCTATATCGCCGGCTGGGGCGAAGATCACTCGGGCTGCTACTGAGTGATCGAGATCGCCGCGGCGACCGCTTTCTTCCACTCGGCGTAGCGGGCTTCGCGCTTGGCCTCGTCCATCGCGGGAGCGAAGTTGCGATCGAGCGCCCAGCCCTTCGCAAACTCCTCCGGTTCCGGATAGAGCCCAGCCTTGTAGCCTGCGAGCCATGCCGCGCCGAGCGCGGTCGTCTCCAGCACTTCGGGCCGGTCGACCGGAGCCCCGAGGATGTCGGAGAGGAACTGCATCGCCCAATCGGAGGCCGTCATGCCACCGTCGACGCGCAGGGTCGGGCGCGCGTCATCGGACCAGTCGGCCTGCATTGCCTCCAAGAGATCGCGGGTCTGGAAGCCCACCGATTCCAGCGCCGCGCGGGCGAACTCGGCCGGGCCGGAGCTGCGGGTCAGGCCGAAGACCGCGCCGCGGCAATCGGGGTTCCAGTAAGGCGCGCCGAGGCCAGTGAAGGCGGGCACGATGATCACGTCTTGCTCGGGGTCCGATTGCTCGGCTAGTGCCTGCGTCTGGTCGGCAGCCTCGATTATCTTGAGCCCGTCGCGCAGCCATTGCACCACGGCCCCCGCAACGAAGATCGAGCCTTCGAGCGCGTAGGTGACCTTGCCGTCGAGCTGATAGGCGATGGTCGTCAGCAGGCGGTTCTCCGAGCGCACCATCTGATCGCCGGTATTGAGCAGCGCGAAGCACCCGGTCCCGTAGGTCGATTTCAACATACCGGGCTTGAAGCAGGCCTGCCCCACGGTCGCGGCCTGCTGATCGCCCGCGACGCCGAGGATCGGGATTTCCGCGCCGAAGAGGTCCGCTTGCGTCACGCCGAACTCGGCCGCGCAATCCTTGACCTCGGGCAGCATCTCCATCGGGACGCCGAGCTTGGCGGCAATGGTCGTCGACCAGCGGCCCTTGGCGATATCGTAAAGCATCGTGCGCGCGGCATTGGTCGCATCGGTGACATGTGATTTGCCACCCGTCAGTTTCCAGATCAGCCAGCTGTCGATGGTCCCGAAGGCGAGCTTGCCCGCCTCGGCCTTCTCGCGCGCGCCGTCGACATTCTCCAGAAGCCAACGCAGTTTCGTAGCCGAGAAATAGGGATCCACAATGAGCCCGGTGCGCGCGGTCACGGTGTCCTCGAACCCGTCCTCGCGCAGCTCGCGGCAAAATTCGGCGGTGCGGCGGTCCTGCCAGACGATGGCGTTATGGATCGGCTTGCCGCTCTCGCGATCCCAGACCAGCGTCGTCTCGCGCTGGTTTGTGATGCCGATGCCGGAGATGTCGGAGGCCTTGATCCCGGCCTTCTCGATGGCAACGCCCACGGTCGCCAGAACGCTCTCCCAGATTTCCTCGGCATCGTGCTCGACCCAGCCGGAATGCGGGAAGTGCTGCGTGAATTCCTGCTGCGCACTCGCCACGGGGCGCAGCGCGTCATCAAACACGATCGCGCGCGACGACGTGGTGCCTTGGTCGATTGCCAGAATGTAGGTCATGGAGTCCTCCCGTTTCGCGCCTCAGGCTGCGTGCTCCTCCAGCCACGCGGCGACAGAGTTGACCTGATCGGCATCGAGCCGCAAGCCCAGCTTGGTGCGCCGCCAGATCACGTCCTCGACCTTGCGTGCCCACTCCTTCTCGACGAGCCAGCGCAGCTCGGCCTCAGTCAGCGTGCCGCCGAAATCGCGGCCCAGATCGCCCAGCGCCTTGGCGTCGCCGAAGATGTCCCAGGACTCGGTGCCGTAATGGCGGATCATCCGCTCGGCCCATTTACGATCCACGAAGGGATAATCCTGCGAGAGCTTGGCGATCTTGGCGCCGACCTCTTCGGGGGCGAAATCGCCACCCGGCAGACGCGCGCCTTTCGTCCATTGACCGCCCATGCCGGGCAGATGCGGGCGCAGCTTGCCGAGCGCGTCTTCAGCCAAACGGCGATAGGTCGTGATCTTCCCGCCAAAGACGTGCAGCGCCGCGGGTTGGCCTGCGGGTGCATCGAGCGAGAGCACATATTCGCGCGTCGCCGCCGTGGCTGAACTGGCCCCGTCCTCGTAGAGCGGGCGCACGCCGGAATAGGTCCAGACGACATCGTCTGGCGTGACCTCTTCCTTGAAATACTCGGACGCGAAATCGCACAGGTAATCGCGCTCAGCCTCGGTGCATTCGGCGGCGAGCGGCGAGTCCTCATGGGCGGCCTCGGTGGTGCCGATCAGGGTGAAGTCCTGCTCATAGGGGATCGCGAAGATGATCCGCCCGTCCGCACCCTGGAAGAAGTAGCATTTGTCGTGATCGTAGAGCTTGCGCGTCACGATATGGCTGCCGCGCACGAGGCGGATATGTTCGCGGCTGGCGCTGCCCATCGTGCCTTTCAGGATCTGCTCGACCCACGGGCCACCGGCATTGACCACGGCGCGGGCCATATGTTCCTCGCGCCCGTTCGGGCCTTCGGTCACAATCACCCAATGGCCGCCGTCGCGATGCGCCTCGACCACCTTGGTCTGTACGCGAATGTCTGCGCCATGCGCCTCGGCGTCTCGGGCGTTGAGCACGACGAGCCGCGCATCCTGCACCCAGCCATCGGAATATTCGAACGCGTGGGTGAAGCTGTCCTTCAGCGGCGCACCCTCCGGGGCATTGCGCAGGTCGAGCCGCTTGGTGCCCGGCAGCAGCCCCTGCCCGCCCAGATGGTCATAGAGGAACAGCCCCGAGCGGATCATCCACGACGGGCGCTTGCCCTTCATCCACGGCATGACGGAGGAGAGCATTTTCGAGACCGGTGTATCGCTCTCGAAACGCATATCGGCGCTATAGGGCAGCACGAAGCGCATCGGCCATGAGATATGCGGCATCGCGCGGATCAGCACCTCGCGCTCGGACAGCGCCTCGCGGACCAGTTTGATCTCGAGATATTCGAGATAGCGCAGCCCGCCATGGAACAGCTTGGTGGAGGCCGAAGAGGTCGCCTGCGCAAGATCGCCCATCTCGGCCAGACGCACCCGCAGGCCCCGTCCGGCCGCGTCGCGCGCGATCCCGCAGCCGTTCACCCCGCCGCCGATCACGAAGAGATCTACTGCTTGTGGCATTTTGCGTACTCCCGCTAGCGCCTGTCGCTTGTGCACCAAAAGGCGCGTTAACTTTCGTTATTGCCAGATATAATGAATTTTCGCGCAAAATCGAGCATGAATACCTCTGCACACAAGATTCCGCGTGCTCATCACGAAACTTTTAAGGAACAATTGCGTTGGGTATGATGTGGCTCGGGATGTGCGGCCCGCGCCCAAAGCGCTGAAAGTGGCGATGTAGCTAACTCGCCTCAGGTATTGATCGAGATTAAAGTCATAACGTGAAGAGAGGGTTACGCTAGGTTAGCCTCGTCGAGAAACGGACAGGACACAGCATGTTCGATCACGAATCAGAACTGGAGATCGGGCTTGCATCAGGGATGCTGGTGCGCATCGATCCAAAGGGCGCGCGACTGACAAGCGTTGTGCTGCCCAGCGACGACGGTCCGGTCGAGCTTCTCATCGGCCCCGATCCGAAACAGAAGACACGCGATTTCCACGGGGCGACGATCGGGCGCTATGCCAACCGCATCGCCGGAGCGCAATTCACGCTCGATGGCGAGCAGTTCCAGCTAGATGCGAACGAAGGCGGGAACTGCCTTCACGGCGGTGGCAAGGGGTTCGACCAATGCGACTGGACCGTTGTCGCGCATTGGATCAACGCGGCGACACTGCGGCTCGAAAGCCCGGATGGCGATCAGGGCTTCCCCGGAAATCTCGTCGCGGAGGTGAGCTTCGCGGTATCGGACCCAGAAACTTTGAGCATCACTTACCGCGCGTGCTGTGATCGCGCTTGCCCGGTGTCTCTGACCTCGCATGGGTATTTCAATCTCGCGGGCGGCGGCTCGATCGCCGATCACCGACTGAAGCTCAATGCTAAACAGGTTCTCGAGGTTGATGGCGAGAAACTCCCCGTAGGCGGGCCGCGCGACGTGGCTGGCACACGCTTCGATTTCCGCGAACCGGCCTCGGCGCTGGGGCCCGATGGCGCGGGCTTCGACCACAATTTCTGCACCGGCTCCGGCGGGATGCGCGAGGTGGCGGTGTTGAGCGATCCGGCCTCCGGACGCAGCATGACCATGCTGAGCAACCAGCCCGGATTGCAGATTTACACCGCGCCGTCCGGCGACAGCTTCAACGCGATCTGCCTGGAGCCGCAAGCCTGGCCCGATGCGCCCAATCGCCCCGAGTTCCCCTCGACGATCCTGCGACCGGGCGTGGAATATGTGAACCGGATCCGTCTGCAATTCTCGAGCTGATCTCCGCGACGCCGCGCCGATCGCCACGGCGCGGCCCGAGGTAGATCAGGTCAAACCCCGCAGCGCAGCGCCGGCCTGACGGTAGCGCTCGTACCCTTCGTCGAACGCTTCGCGCAACGCGGAGACCGGCTCGATCGTCGCGGCGATCTCGGGCGGGCTCGCGATATCCAGCCCGCCGCCCGTCGCGGCCATCATCCCAAGCCTCGCCGCGCCGAACGCGCCGCCGTAATCGCCCGCCACCGGCAGGGCCACCGGCGTGTCGAGCGCGGTCGCGATCGCCTCGCACCAATAGCGCGAGCGCGTGCCGCCCCCGACGCCGAGCAGCGTCTCGATCCGGGTGCCGGTGCCGGCCAGCGCATCGCGGCAATCGCGCAGTGCGAAGCTCACCCCTTCCAGCACGGCCCGCGTGGTCGCGGCGCGATCGGTCGCGTGTTCAAGCCCGATGAACGCGCCGCGGATCGCCGCATCGTTGAGCGGCGTGCGCTCGCCGCCGAGATAGGGCAGGAACCGCGCCTTGCCCGGCGCTTGCAGCGGGCCGAGGCTTTCGGTCAGTTGCTTGGCGTCGCTCTCCAGAAGCCGCGCATACCAGTTCAGCGCGTCGGTCGCGGCCAGCACCACGCCCATCTGGTGCCATGTCTGCGGCAGGGCGTGACAGAAGCTGTGAACCGCGCTCGCCGCATCGGGGCGATAGCCGTCATCGGCGGCGAACAGGACGCCCGAGGTGCCGAGCGAGACGAAGGCCTGCCCCGCTGCCACGACGCCGACGCCCACGCCCGACGCCGCGTTGTCGCCCCCGCCGCCTGCCACGACGACGCCCTCCGGTAGACCAAAGCGCGCCGCGATCTGCGGGCGCAGCGTGCCGGAGACGTCCGAGCCCTCGACGAGGCGCGGCATCTGCTCGCGCCGCATCCCGGTCGCCGCCAGAAGTGCATCCGACCAGTCGCGCGCGCCGGTATCGAGCCAGCTCGTCCCGGCGGCGTCGGACATCTCCGAAGCATGCTCTCCAGTCAGCCAGAGCCGCAGGTAGTCCTTCGGCAACAGCACCTTCGCCACTTTCGCGAAACGCTCCGGCTCGTGCTTGGCGAGCCAGACAAGTTTCGGCGCAGTGAAGCCGGGGAAGACGATATTGCCGCTGATCTCGCGGAATTGCGGATCCGCATCGAGCGCCGCCGCCTCGCGATAGGCGCGGGTGTCGTTCCACAGGATGCAGGGCCGCAATACCTCGTCCTGCGCATCCAGCAGCGTCGCGCCATGCATATGCCCTGACAGCCCGATCCCCTGCACCGCCGACAGATCGTGCTGCGCGAGCGAGCCCAGCACCGCCTCCATCGCCGCGATCCATTCGGCAGGATCCTGTTCCGACCAGCCCTCGTGCGGGCGCGAGACGGTGAGCGGATGCGTCGCCTCGGCCACCACGCGCTGCGCCTCGTCGATCAAGAGCCCCTTCAGCCCCGATGTGCCCAGATCCAATCCGATAAACATGCTTGTCCTCCCGCGCGCTGATTGGCGCCGACCCTAACGTCTCTTTCGGGCATGTCGACTCCCCCTAGCCCTTTGCAGAGGCGCCCAGCCACCGCCCTCTTAACGGAACCGTGAGCGCGCTGCGCGGTTGCTTTTCGAACAATGTCCCCGGAGCCTTCATGATCGCCTCTCTTTCGACCCCGCTTCTGCTCGGCGTATTTGCCATCGCCGGGCTGATCGTCGTCATCTCCTCCATCAAGGCGACCGGGCTGGCCGATGTGATCGCGGATCGCACGCGGATGGGCGAAGCGCTGGCGGGCGGGATCGTGCTGGGGGCCGCGACCTCGCTGTCGGGGATCGTCGTCTCGGTCTCGGTGGCCGCACAGGGCGATGCGAGTTTCGCCTTTTCCAATGCCGTGGGCGGGATCGCCGCGCAGACCTTCTTTCTGGCGCTCGCCGACATGCTGCACCGACGCGCCAATCTCGAACACTCCGCAGCGGAGCCCGCGAACCTTTTTCAGGCGGTGATGCTGATCGTGCTGCTGTCGATCCCGCTCGCCGCGACCGCTGCGCCCGACTTCGCGATCTGGGGGATCAGCCCGGCTTCGGTGGTGCTGTTCCTCGCCTATCTCGGCGGCACGAAACTCGCGACCCAGGTGTCGGAAACGCCGATGTGGAAGCCGGTCGAAACCCGCGAGACACGCCGTGACGAACCCGAAGACGAAGAAGAGGCAAACCGCTCGCCGCGCGGGCCGATCATCGTCTTCATGGGCCTCGTCGTCATCATGGGCCTCAGCGGTTGGGTCATTTCGCAAGCCGGCCAGGAATTCGTCACCCGCTTCAGTCTCAGCTCCTCGCTGGTCGGCGCGCTGCTGACGGCGGTCGTGACCTCGCTGCCCGAGCTGGTGACGACGCTGACCGCGGTCCGTCGCGGCGCGCTGCAACTGGCGATCGGCGGGATCATCGGCGGCAACACATTCGACACGCTTTTCCTCGTCTTCTCGGACGGAGCCTATCGCGACGGCTCGCTGTATCACGCGGTCTCGATGTCGGACCTCTACTGGCTGGCGACGGGGCTGATGATGACGGGCGTGCTGCTCGGCGGGTTGATCCTGCGCCAGAAGGACGGGCCGGCCCGGATCGGGATCGAGAGCCTCCTGCTGGTCGCGATCTACGCCTCGGCGGTGGTGCTGCAGGTCCTCGCCTGACCAAGAATTATTGCCCATAGAGGGCGGATTCCCCAAATAGGCAATATACATTTGCCGCAGGGACCGTTATGCAGGCGCCTTCCGCACGGGCTGCCAGAGCAGAGCGGCCCGTCCCTTACGTCATTGCTTGGACGACTTTCCGATGATCCCCTCCCTTTCCGCAGCGCTCGCCGAGCGCGGCTACGACACTCTCACTCCCGTGCAGGACGCGGTGACCGATCCCGCGCTGGAGGGCAAGGACCTGCTGGTCTCAGCCCAGACCGGCTCGGGTAAAACGGTCGGCTTCGGTCTCGCGATCGCGCCGACCCTTCTGGGCGAGGCCGAAAGCTTCGGCCCGGCTGGCACGCCGCTTGCACTCGTTGTGGCCCCCACGCGGGAACTCGCCTTTCAGGTTATGCAGGAATTGCGCTGGCTCTACGCCAAGACCGGCGCCATCGTCAGCTCCTGCGTCGGTGGCATGGACCCGCGCCAGGAACGCCGCACCCTCGAACGCGGCACCCATATCGTGGTCGGCACGCCCGGCCGCCTGAGCGACCATATCCGCCGCGGGGCGCTCGATCTGAGCGACATCCGCGCGGTCGTGCTCGACGAGGCCGACGAAATGCTCGATCTGGGCTTCCGCGAAGACCTCGAATTCATCCTCGGCTCCGCCACGGAAGAGCGCCGCACGCTGCTGTTCTCGGCCACCGTCTCGCCGATGATCGCGAAGCTGGCCGAGCAGTTCCAGAACGACGCGCAGCGCATCTCGACGATCAACACCGCGCAGCAGCACTCCGACATCGCCTACAAGGCGCTGAAGGTTGCGGCCTCGGATAGCGATCATGCGATCTTCAACCTGCTGCGCTTCCACCATGACGAAAGCGCCATCGTCTTCGCCAACACCCGCGCGGCGGTGAATCATCTTAGCGCGCGTCTCGGCAATCGCGGCCTCTCGGTCGTGACGCTGTCGGGTGAACTGAGCCAAGCCGAACGCAGCCACGCGCTGCAGGCGATGCGCGACGGGCGGGCACGGGTTTGCGTGGCGACCGATGTGGCCGCGCGCGGGATCGACCTGCCGAACCTGAGCCTCGTGATCCATGCCGATCTACCGCAGAACACCGAGAGCCTGCTGCACCGGTCGGGCCGGACGGGCCGTGCCGGGCGCAAGGGCATGTCCGCGCTGATCGTGCCGCCGCGCATGGTCAAACGTGCCGAACGTCTGCTGAAATTCGCGAAGATCAACGCCGAATGGAGCGTGCCGCCGTCTGCCGAGTCGATCATCGCGCGCGATGAAGAGCGTCTGCTGACCGATCCCGATTGGCGCGAGCCGGTCAGCGAGGATCAGGCGGCGTTTGCGCGCAAGCTGCTCGACCGGCACGGGGCCGAGGCTGTCGCCGCCGCCTTCCTGCGGCTGCAGCAATCGCGCAACGCCCCGCCCGAAGACCTTCTGCCGCCGGACACCAAGGGGCAATCGGAGCGTCAGGAATTCGGTCCGAGCCGCTGGTTCACGCTCTCGGTCGGGCGCAATGACCGGGCCGAACCGCGCTGGCTGCTGCCCTTGCTGCGTCGCCATGCCGATCTCGACAAATCGTCGATCGGTGCGATCCGCGTGCGCGATGACGAGACCTTCGTCGAGATCGCCGAGAAGAGCGTCGCGAAATTCGCGGCCTCGCTTGGTCCCGATGGCGAGCTCTCCGATGAGATCAAGGCCCGCGCCCTGAACGGTGAACCTGATTTCGGCCCGCCGCCGAAAAAACGCCGCGCAGACAAGCCGCATGGCAAACCGGATCGCGGTGATCGTGGCGAGCGTCCGGCCAAGGCGCCCCATCGCAAAGGCTCGCCCAAGGCACCGCGCGACGACGCCCCGGAAGAGAGTGCGAAGACCAGCGGTTGGAGCCCCGACGACGAGGCCGTGTTCGCAGCCCTCGCGGACATCCCGCCGAAGAAACGCAAGCCCAAGCCCGAAGGCGGTGCCGCCCCGAAGGCCAAGAAGCCCCGCGCGAAATATGCAGGCCCCGGCAAAGGGCCGCATCCGGGCAAAGGCGGGAAGCCCAAGCCCGGCGGCCCGAAGAAGCCGCGCAAGTGATGGTATGATTTTGCAAAAGGCCCGCAGCGATGCGGGCCTTTTTCATATGCTCTCAGAAGCGCCGGGGTCAGCGCCCCGTTACCGCGTCAGCCGGAGATAGAGCGACAAAAGCTTGTCCGGCAGCGTGCTCAGCTCGTCGATCTGGATGAACCCGTTGCGCCCGAAAATCGCGGCCTCTTGCTCCTTGTTTCGCGGCCCGAGCCCCACGCAGAAGACATCGATCCCCAGCGCGCTCAGGCTGCGAACGGCGCGCTGCGCGTCGCGGACAAGATAGTCCGGATCGGGCGAGTCGATATCCGAGGGCTCCCCGTCGGTGATCAAGAGCAGCAGGCGACGATGCCGCGGCACCTGCGCGAGGTCCTTCCCGGCATGGCGCAGGGCGGCCCCGAGCCGCGTCGAATAGCCCGGCTTCAGGCCCGACAGCGCCGAGCCCGTCTCTTCATCCAACGCGTCGGAGAACCGCTTCACCGCAACGACGCGCACGTCTTCGCGCCCGGCCGAGCAGAAGGCGTTGATCGCGAAAGGATCTCCGATTTCGTTCATCGCATGGGCGAGAACCGCTGTCGCATCGCGCTCCATGTCCAGAATGCGGTGCGGCGTTCCGGGGACGAGATCGGCCGTCGATTGCGAGATGTCGAGCAGCAGGCTGACCGCGAGATCGCGCGTCGGCGGTGCCTGCCGCTCGTAGAGGCGATGATCGGGGAACTCGCCTGCCCGCAAGGCCGTCGCCGCCTCGATACAGGCGTCGAGATCGAGCACTTCTCCCTCCGCCTGCCGCTTCTCCCGGCGCGCGCGCCCGATCTGCGCCGAACGCACGAGACCGGTGATGCGCGACAGAAGCGGCCCCTGCGCGTCCTGCAATTCCTGCCAGAAGCGGCGATTGCCGGGCGTCGCGGGGTATTCCTTGACCACCGTCCAATTCGCGCGTTCCCGGCCGATCTCGTAGTCGTATTCGGGATACGAGGCGACCGCCCGCCCCTCTTCGGCCGCCTCGGTGACGGGGGCGACTTTCTCGACCCTGTCGCTTTCGGTCTGCTCCTGCTTTTGCGATTGCTTGCCCGCGCCCGGCGTCGGCTCGGAGCGGCGAAGCTGCACGGTATCGACCTGAACCTCTAGCGTCTGCGCCTCTTCCGGGGGCGGTTCGTCGAGCGCCCACAGACCGAGATTGTCGTCGCGATAGGCCGGCTGAACCACGTAATCCTTTGCGTTGAACTGCACGCGAAGCTGCCCGAGATCGTTGCCCAGCAGATTGCCGATCTCGCGGCTGATCGCCGGATCGTCCCAGCGCTCGCGCGCCTCCATGAACATCCGGCGGCCTTTTTGCACCCATCCGTCGGGATCGTTGAAATCGGGATCGATCAGCGCCCGCGCCAGCCGCGCGAATAGGCTGGGCGCGGTCGGCAGCCCTCCGGGTTGGGCGACGTGAAAGCCTTGCCAGAGCCTGCGCAATCCGGGCATCTCCTGCGCCGCCAGTTCCTCGACCCGCGCATCTTCGATCAGAGACACGACCGCCATCTGAAGCGGTTTGAGCTGCCCGATCTCAAAACGGGTTTTGGTGAAGTTGATATGCGCCCCGATATGGGCGAGCGCGGCGCGAAACAGGGGCTCCGTCTCGCCGCGATAGCCGGGCAAGCTGGGTGGCACGAGAATGACATTGCCCGCGAAGGACACCCGCCGCGCGGCTTTCTCCCCCATGCCCGTGGGCGCGACACGCAGCGGCGGGGTCGCGCCGGAAATCGCCGTGAGATAGGCCCGCAACCGGCGCTCGTGATCGTAGAAGCTTTGCTCTCCGCTTTCGTGTTCGAGCGCGCGCTGCGCCTCGGCGGTCTGCAAGGAGAAATAGGCGCTTCGCTTGTCGGCATCGCGGCCCGCCAGACGCAATCCGGTCGCGACCCAGTCCTCGAGCGCCTGTTCGGAGAGCCGCCCGACGAGCCGTTCCATATTATCGAGAAAGGGATACACGGACTCCGGCGCTTGCGTGGTAATCCGCGTCATCAGCGCGAGCCACGCGGTGAACGCCTGCGGATCGTATCTCTGCGCGACCGTGTCCGCCGCAGAGCAGACGCGCTCCGCCGCGCGGGGCGAGACCCGGATCGCGACATGGGACACGAGCTTTGCCAAGGCGATCGTCGGCCCCGCCCCGAGTTTCGGCGCAAGAGCCAGCGAACTACGCTCATAGGCGCGGGGGACCGTCCGCCCGTATCCCGCGCCCCGCAGCCGTTCGCGCGCCCGCAGCCAGTCGGCTATCTCGGGCGCCGAGAAAACGCTGCGGATCGCGCCCGGCAGGTCAGGGGTGGCTTCGACATTCATGCTGTCAGGCACAGGCATCGACGACCGCATCGAGCGCGCCGCGCATATCCGGGTCATCCGTGATGGGAACGATGATCGCATGCTTGCAGGCGTCGGTCAGCGTCATGCCCGTCTTGATGAGGCGACCGGCATGGATGAGCATCCGCGTGGACGCCCCTTCCTCGAGCCCCTGCCCGCGCAGGTGCCGCGACTTCTCGGCGATCTTCACAAGCTTGTCGGCGATGTCGGCGGCGATATCCGCCTCGGACGCCACGATGGAAGCCTCGACCGAGGCCATCGGATAGGTGAAATCGACCGCGCTGAAGCGTTGCTTCGTGGATTCCTTGAGGTCTTTGAGAACGCTCTGGTAGCCGGGGTTGTAAGAGATCACGAGCTGGAAATCGGGATGCGCATGGACCAGTTCGCCCTTCTTCTCGAGCGGCAAAATCCGGCGATCATCGGTCAGAGAATGGATCACCACCGTCGTGTCCTGACGCGCCTCGACCACCTCGTCGAGATAGCAGATCGCCCCGTGACGCACCGCCATCGTGAGCGGCCCGTCCTGCCAATGCGTGCCCTCGGGGCCGAGCAGGAAGCGCCCGACGAGATCCGAGGCGGTCATGTCCTCGTGGCAGGACACCGTGATGAGCGGCTTGCCCAGACGCCAGGCCATATGCTCGACGAAGCGGGTCTTGCCGCAGCCGGTCGGCCCCTTGAGCATCACCGGCAACCGCGCCGCATAGGCGGATTCGTAGAAGGCCACCTCGTCGCCGCTCGGGTGGTAGGTCGGCTCTTCCTCAAGCCGGTACTGATCGATCGTCATAGAAGATCCTCGCGTTTGATTGGCCGGCGGATGTCTCCGCCGGCCCTGCTCGCCTGACTCACCGGTGAGTGGGGTCGGACTTTTCGTTGGGGATACCGTCGATCGGGCATTCCTCGGTACCGACGGTCGAGCGGGTCATCGCCTCGACCATCTCGCGCGTGCCTTCCGGATCTTCCGCCCATTTGGTGTAGAAGTCGTAGGGGCACTCGGCGAGACCTTTGGTGTCGTCGCCCGAGTTGATCATGCCGGTATAGCCACGGTGCACGAGCTTGAAGAGGTGGTTCTGGCTCTGCATGTTCTTGCGCGCATCGCGGATCGCCGAGACCGAGAGCTGGCCATATTGGATCCCATATTCTTCTTCGCCGCATTCGCCCAGCGTGCGGCCGTCGAAGCCGACGATGGCCGAGTGGCCGAAATAGGAATAGACGCCGTCGAACCCTGCCGCATTGGCGACCGCGACATAGGAGTTGTTCGCCCAGGCCATCGCCTTGGCCATGATCACCTGCTGGTCCTTGGCCGGATACATGTAGCCCTGGCAGCGGATGATCAGCTCGGCGCCCTTCATCGCGCAGTCGCGCCAGATCTCGGGGTAGTTGCCGTCATCGCAGATGATGAGGCTCATCTTCATGCCCTTCGGGCCTTCCGAGACATAGGTGCAGTTGCCCGGATACCAGCCCTCGATCGGAACCCAGGGCATGATCTTGCGGTATTTCTGAACGATCTCACCCTCGTTGTTCATCAAGATGAGCGTGTTGTAGGGCGCTTTCTTCGGGTGCTCTTCGTGGCGCTCGCCGGTCAGCGAGAACACGCCCCAGACATTGGCCTCGCGGCAGGCGGCGGCGAAGATTTCGGTCTCTTCGCCTGGCACCGACGAGGCGGTCTCGTACATCTCGGTCTCGTCATACATGATGCCGTGGGTCGAGTATTCGGGGAAGATCACCAGATCCATGCCCGGCAGGCCCTTCTTCATGCCTTTCACCATGTCGGCGATCTTGTGGCAGTTCTCGAGAACCTCGGCCTTCGTGTGAAGACGCGGCATCTTGTAGTTGACGACGGCGACGCCCACGGTATCGGCGCTGCTCGAAATATCTCCATGATACATGTTGTTACCTCTGCTGTTGGTGGAGTTGTCGAAAGCCTTTCCGGTTGATCCGGCAAGGCGGGTTTATGGGGTCAGATCGCCATGTGTTTGGTGACCGTTTCCTCGGTGAGATCCGCGATCGCGCCATCGGCCACGACGCGACCGTTCTCGAGCATCGTGAAGTTCTGCGCGGCGCGGCGCGCGAATTTCACGTTCTGCTCGACAAGGAGGATCGTCAGTCCGAGTTCGGCATTGAGGCGGATGATGATGTCCTCGATCTGCTCGACGATATTGGGCTGGATGCCCTCGGTCGGCTCGTCCATCAGGAGGACCTTGGGGCCGTTTGCGAGCGCGCGGGCGATGGCAAGCTGCTGTTGCTGACCGCCCGAGAGCACGCCCCCGGGCCGGTCGAGATTTTCCATCAGATAGGGGAAGATCTTCGGAACGATTTTGGGAATGGCGCGCGGACCCTGTGCGGCGAAACCGCCCATCAGGATGTTCTCGCGGATCGTGAAATCGGGGATGATCATCCGGCCCTGCGGCACATAGGCGATCCCTGCCCGCGCGCGCCGGTAGGTCGCATCAGCCGAGATGTTCTGCCCGTCGAGCACGACGTCGCCGCTCTGGCGGTCGGTCAGCCCGAGAATGGAGCGCAGAAGCGTGGTCTTGCCTACGCCGTTGCGGCCCAGAACGGCGAGGATCGTGCCGCTCGGCGCGCTCATCGAGACGTCGTGCAACGCCTGGCTGCGACCGTAGAAGCTGTCGAGGTTGCTCAGAGAAAGCATCAGTGAATCCCTCCCGAACCGAGATAGGCTTCGCGCACCTTTGGATCGGTCTCGATCTTTTCCATCGGGCCCTCCGCGAGCAGCTTGCCCATGTGCATGACCGTGATCCGCTCGGCGATCTTGCGCACGAAAGCCATGTCATGCTCGACCACGAGGATCGTGTGGCTGCCCTTCATTTCGTTGATGATTTCGGCGGTGCGGAAGGTCTCCGCATGGGTCATGCCCGCAGTGGGCTCGTCGAGAAGGATGACCTTCGCCTGCTGCGTGATCAGCATCCCCAGTTCCAGCCATTGCATCTGGCCGTGTGACAACTCGCCCGCGACCGTATCGAGCACCGGCTCGAGCCGCGTCATCGCGATCACGTCCTCGACCCGCGCCCGGTCCTCCGCCACCATGTGCAGGCGAAGGTTGCGGAATACGCCGGGCTCTCCCGAGGCCGCGACTTCGAGGTTCTGCCGCACGGTCAGATCGCGGAAGACGCTCGGGATCTGGAATTTTCGCCCGATCCCGTGCCGCGCGATGATGTGCTCGGGGCGGTTGGTGATGTTCTCGCCAAAGAGATGGACGCTGCCTTGGGTGGAGGCGGTCTTGCCGCTGACGAGATCCATCAGCGTGGTCTTCCCGGCGCCGTTGGGGCCTAGGATGACCCGCAACTCGCCTTTCTGAACCACGGTGGTGAACCCGTCCACGGCCTTGAACCCGCCGAAATCGACCGTCAGCCCGTCGATCGTGAGTGCTTCATTCATGTCCGTCCCTCCTATTCCGCGGCTTTCGGGGCCGTCTCTGCGGGCGTGCCCTTCCGACGGCGTTCAAACCGCCCCAGAAGATCGCGCGCGATGCCTGCAAGCCCGTTCGGCAGGTAGAGAACGACGAGAACAAAGATGCCCCCGATGATCAGCTTCCACGCTTCCTTGAAGATTTCGGTCTCGCTGACCGTGGCCTCGACCGTGTTGATCAGGATCGCCCCGATACAGGCGCCGAGCAGCGAGTTGCGCCCGCCGACCGCGGCCCAGACGACCATCGAGATCGAGAAGCCGATATCCATGAAGCTCGGCGAGGCGAATTCGGCGGCGACCACATAGAGGAGCCCCGCGAAGCCCGCGATCCCGGCGGAGATCGTGAAGAAGAAGATCTGATAGGCCGCGACGTCGTAGCCGAGATAGCGTGCCCGGGTCGGATCGTCGCGCGTCGACTGCAGGATCAGCCCGGCCCGTGTCGAGACCAGCCAGCGGCCCAGCAGAAGCACGACCGTGAGCGAGACGGCGACGACGTAATAGGTCTCGACCATATAGGGGTCGAATTCGAACCCGCCGATGGTCAGCCAGCCCAGATCGGTCAGCCCGTTGAACCCGTTGGTGATCGGCTGCGCGTCGATGAGCAGCAGCCGCACCAGAAGCACGAGCGCCAGTGTGATGATCGCGACATAGACGCCCGAGACGCGCAGCCGGAAGATCGACGAGGACAGCACGAAGGCGACGATCAGCGGGATCACGATCGACATCGCCATGCCGAACCATTGCGACTGGAACGGGATCCAGAGGAACGAGCCCTTGTTGATGCAGCACAGATCGGTGACGGCGCCGGGCTCTGCGTTCCAGAGCATGAAGTCCGGCACCGGCTTGTCGGAACCCTGCTGGAGGCTGGTGGCGCTCATTAGCTTGAGCGACATCGCCGTCATATAGGCGCCGAGGCCGAAGAAGAGCCCCTGCCCCAGATTGAGGATCCCGGCATAGCCCCAGGACAGTGCGATCGCGATGCCGAGCATGCCGAAGACGAGATATTTGGCGATGCGGTTGAGCCAGAACACATCGTCGATCACCAGGGGTGCGCCGAGAACCATCACGATGAAGACGGCGTAGATGGCCCAGTCGGCATGTCGCTGAAGACGGCTCGTGGAGCTGGGAAGTGTGGAGGACGTTTCGCTGGACATCGCTTACCTCGACTTGAAGGAGAACAGGCCGCGCGGGCGCCACAGGATCAGGGCGATGACCACCGCGAAGACGACGGCGCGGGCGATGATGTCGTTGGACGCCAAGGCGACGATGCCGTTGATCTGTCCGAGAATGCCCGCGGCGAGGATCGTGCCGAGAAGGCTGCCGACCCCTCCGACGACGACGACGAGGAAGCCATCGACCACGACGGATGCGCCCATTTCGGGCATGACCGTCTTGAAGCCTGCGAGCAGCACACCGGCGATCCCGGCAAGGCCCGAGCCATAGGCGAAGGTCAGCGCCGAGACGCGGCGCACGTCGATACCGCAGGCCGCTGCGATCTGGGGATTGCGCATGATCGCGCGCACCTGCACGCCCATCGGGGTGCGATACATCAGCCACCAGGTCAGCCCCGCGAGCATCAGCGTCACGACGATGATGAATGTGCGATAGGGCTGGATCGTCATGCCCGCCACGTCGATCGGCTGGGTGAGGAAGGCCGGAACCGTCATGTTCTGCAGGCCCGGGCCGAGACCGTCGATATGGATACCGAAGAAGCTCAGGCCGAATTCGAGGCGGATCAGCTGTTGCAGCAGGATCGCCACGCCCCATGTCGCGAGCAGCGTGTCGATGATCCGTCCGTAGAGCCTTCGGATCACCAATCGCTCGATCACGAGCCCCACGAGCCCGGAGGTCACGAAGGCCAGAGGCAGCGCGAAGAACAGGTTGAGCCCAAGATGGAGCCCGGCGAGCACCGCCGTATAGGCCCCGATCATGACGAGCTCGCCATGCGCCATGTTGATGACGCCCATCGCGCCGTAGGTGATCGACAGGCCAAGCGCGATCAGCAGCAGGATCGAAGACAGGGACAGGCCGATGAAGATGATGTCAGACATAGGGAATTCCGCCTCGCTCGGATGGGCACCGGACATCAGCCCGGTGCCCGGTTTGCGTCACAGCTTGGTGGTGTCGAGACCGGCGCCGGTGCAGAACAGGTTCTCTGCCGTCTCGCCGTAAGCGACATAGGGCAGCGGCTTGGTCGGCGCGTCATAGGCGTTGACGATCGTGCCCTGACCATCGGCGCCCCACTGCGCGATGCGCGGCGTGAGATAGGTGTGCAGGTTTTCCGGATCGACGGTGACGGTGCCGTTCGGGGCCTCGAAGACCTGACCCTTGATGCCTTCGCGCACCGCATCCGCCGAGATGTCCCCGGCCTTCTCGACCGCCTGTTTCCACAGATAGACTTGGAAGTAGCTGCTCTCGAGCGCGTGGTGCGTCACAGCCTTGGGATCGTTGACATATTTGCGGTAGCGCTCGATGAAATCGCGGTTGCGATCGGTGTCGATGGCCTGGAAATACGGGAAGGACGTGTAGCTGCCTTCGGCGAATTCCGGACCCATCGCGGCGATCTCGATTTCCGAGGTGACGGTCGCGCAGATCGGCAGTTTGTCGTGGGTCAGGCCCTGGTTCTTGAACTCGCGGTAGAAGGCCACGACCGAGTCGCCCACGACATTCGACAGAACCACGTCGCAGCCGCTTTCCTTGATCTTGGAGACCATCGCGCCCCATTCGGAATGGCCGAGCTCGAGATATTCGTCCGCGACCCACTCGCCGCCATTCTGCTCGATGAGGATCTTCGACACTTTCGCCATCTCGCGCGGGTAGATGTAGTTCGAGCCGACGATGAAGAACTTCTTCTTGCCGAGCGTGTTGGTGATCCACGGGATGAAGTTCGACAGCTGCTGGTTCGGCACCGCGCCCGTGTAGACCACGTTCTTGGAGCACTCGAAGCCTTCGTAATAGGTCGGGTAGAAGTAGAGGCTGTTGCGCTTTTCGAAGACCGGCAGAACGGCCTTGCGGCTCGCCGAGGTATAGGAGCCGAACACGGTCTGCAGGCGATCGCGGATCACCAGCTTCGAGGCCTTCTCGTTATAGGTCTTCGGGTCGGAGGCGCCGTCTTCGAGGATCGGCTTGATCATCATCCCGTTCACGCCGCCTGCGGCGTTGATCTCGTCGATCGCCATCATCGTGGCGTCGGCGAGCGATTTTTCGATGATCGAAAGGCCGCCAGTCAGCGAGAACAGGACACCCACCTCGATTTCACCCGAGGCGCGGGCGGGGCTCGCGATCATCGACGGGCCAAGCGCGGCAGCGGCGCCGAAAGCGGTCGTGTGTTTTAGAAAGTTTCTCCGGTTCGTTTTCATTTCTGTCTCCCGTGTTGAGGTTTTGTTTTGATTTTTCAGGCCGTAAGTGCGCAGGGAGGACTCCCGTGCACGAGCGTTTGGTATGTGACCGATTGTGTGAGGTGCCGTGACCGGACCGCGGGGGTCCGGATCATATTGGCGAAGGGGGCTCCGGGTGTTCGGAGCGATTGGCATCGTTGCCATTCAGCGCCGCCACGAGGGCGGGGTTGCGTGCGCTCTGGTACGCCCGCAGCGATGGCGCGGCCTTTGCACCATCCTGAAAACCAAAAAAGCCCGCGAAGACACTACAGTGTCTTCAGCGGGCTTTCTGTGCCGAACCGATGGACATCATTGGCCATCGATCTGATTCGACTATACATCATCCGGTCTTGATGACAACAATTCGTTTGCGTTGATGATCGCGACCGCCATTTCCTCTACGGAAATCCGCTTACCCATCGCCTGCGCACGAATGGTGCCATAGGCTTCCCTCTCGGAAATCTTGTGCATTTCCATGAGGATAGACTTCGCCTTCGAGATCTTCTTCTGACCGGAAATCTTCTTTTCGAGCTTGCCGATCTTGTCGTGGAAATCCGCCGCCTGCATCCAATTGGAGCGTGCGACGACAAGATTTGTCAGCATACCGAAAGTCCGGACCGGCTTCGAAATCACCGCGAATGCGTTGATGTCGAGCACCAGTTCGATCATCGCCGGGTTCTCGTAATTCACGATGCCGATCACCGTCGGACCGGGTTTCTCGGACTTCCGCAGCATGCTGCTCAGGGCACTCTGGCTCTCGAAGAAGACGCCTGCGAAAACGACATCCGTCCCGCTCGGCAGCGCCTTGGCGGGGGGCCACATCAGTTCCGCGCGGCAGCCGATGCGTTTGAGCTGATCCATGAGCGCCTTGCCATCTGCGTCCGGCGGGTGGACGACGATGACCGAGAGGTCGCGCAAATCCTTGAGACGCAGCCGGGGCATCAGCTTCCGCCCCCTCCGGCTCCGAATTGCGGAGACGTCATCTGCAAGTCTTCATCATATTCAACGAGATAAGGGTCGGGCCGCACCGGCGCCTGCGCCTCACGCACGATCTCAAAAGCGCCGCTTTCGCCGACCACGGCAACCCGGGGCCAGAGGCTCGTGTGATGGGTGTCCCCTTCGACCTGCACGGGGCCCTGGGGCGCCTCGAAGCTGAAATTCGGCAAGGTGCGCAAGACGCTATCGCGATCGGTCGCCCCGGACCGGCGCACGGCTTCCGCGAAGAGATAGACTTGGAAATAGGCGGCTTCCGTCCCCGCCGAAATCGGCTGATCCGGCCCGAACCGGCGCGCATAGGCCGTGACGAAGCGACGGTTCGCCTCGGTATCGAGCACGCTGAAATAGGGCGCGGCCGTCACGTTGCCGATCGACGCATCCTTGCCGACCGCCAGCAGCTCGGGCTCGCCCGAGGTCAGGCTGGCGATGGGCTGCTTGCTGCGATCGAAGCCCGCGCGGTCATAGGCTTGGTAGAAGCGGACCGACCCTTCGCCCACGACCGTGGAGAATACGACCGCAGGCCCCGCAGCCTTGATGCGCGAGATCGCCCGCTCGATATATTCCTCGTTATGGCGCAGGGGGATGTAGATTTCGTCGACGACCTTCGCCCCGCGATGCATCAGAAGATCCCGCATGATCCGGTTGGATTCATAGGGGAAAACGTAGTTCGATCCGACGAAGACAAACCGGTCGCCATAAGTCTGGGTGAGATAATCCGCCAACCAGCGCGAATTCTGGTTCGGCGCCGCGCCCGAATAGACGCAGCTGCTCGAAAACTCGAACCCTTCGTAGAGCGTGGGATAGAACAGCAGCGCGCGGCGTTGCTCGACCACGGGCAAGACGGCCTTGCGCGCGGAGGACATGTAGCAGCCGAAGATGGTCTTTGCGCCGACATCGATGAGGCGCTCTGCCTCGCTCTTGAAGCGCAACGGATCGGAAGCCGGGTCGCTGTCTTCGATCAGAAGTTCACGACCATCGATACCGCCTGCATTGTTGATTTCTTCGATAGCCAGCAGCGCAGCCTGACGCTGCGTGCGCTCGATCACCGACGTTACTCCGGTTTGGGAAAAAAGGAGGCCAACTGCGACCGGCTCGTTGTCAAAAGCCATTAATACGGTTCCATATCTTTCAACGAGAACTCCCGCGAATGCGGAGTCCGGGGGAACGGTCACATACGAATCGAATAGCAAATGACTGACGTGGCGGCAAGCTCGACGCATTGCAAAACGCATCTGAAATCATGCGATGAAATTTTTTCCGCATTATTTTCAGCGCCTTACATCGTTACATCAAAACATTTGCATATTGAAACGAATCACGCCATCGTGTTGACGTAGCGTTCAACGAAGAGCGCCGCATCTGGCAATGAAAGCCCCTTACGAACCATGTGAATGGATTCGTGAGGGGCTTTTGCGTTTTCGGCCCGGCGATTTGCCGCCCCAAATGGAGAGACCACAGAGCCCTAACCCGATTGGCGCACGCGCCCAATAACTCTGAGATCAGTATAACCGGTCACAAACGACGGCAGGATCAAGCTGCCGAACTGATCGACCCCTTATCCACTCCGCCCCGGCGAGACTTTCGTCAGCGTTTGCCCACGGCAAGCGCCCGGCCTTCGCATGCCTGCAAAAACAAAAACATCAGAAACAGTCCAACAACGAGGAACATCATGACCACGACGGAAAAGCATCTCGAGCCAGAGGCGCTCGAACATATCGAAGAAGAGATCGATCACGCGCTCGGCGATGAATACGAACATGAACCGGTTCCGGCAAAAGCCCGGCGGAGCATGTTCTCCGTCACGATGGTCTGGATGGGTTTCCCGATGATCATCACCGGCGCGATGACCGGCTCGATCCTCGTGCTCGGCATGGGGTTCAGCTCGGCACTGACGGCGATGATCATCGGCAACCTGATCATGCTGGTCTATGTCGGCCTGCTCGGGCAGCTCGGCGCGACGAAAGGGATGAACTTCGCCCTGCTCGCCAGCATCGTCTTCGGCCGCAAGGGCTATGTCTTCGCCTCCGGCCTGCTCTCGACGCTTCTACTTGGCTGGTACGCGGTGCAAACTGGGATCACCGGCGCGCTCGTCAGTTCCACCTATGATCTGAACTACGTCGTCATGACGCTCATCGCCGGTGCGCTTTATATCGGCGTCACCTTCGTCGGCGTGAAAGGCCTGCACCTGATCGGCATGATCTCGGTGCCGCTTTTCGTCATTCTGGGCCTCTTCGTCGTCGGCGACGCGGCTTCGACGACCAGCTGGGACGCGATCATGTCCTACCCGGGCAATAATGGCGTCGCGACGATGTCGATGGGCGTCGGCCTGACCGTGGTCATCGCGCTCTTCATCGACGCCGGCACCGTGAGCGCCGACTTCAACCGCTGGGCCAAGGACACGAAAAGCTCCTGGGTCGCGACCTTCAGCGCCTTCCCCTTCGCCAACCTCGCCGCGATGCTGGTCGGCGGCATCATGACCGCAGCCCTGGCCGTTCCGGATGCCAACCCCTTCGGCACCGACAACATGTTCGGCTACATGAACAACATGCAGATGACCTGGCTGAGCGTTCTCGCCTTCCTGTTCCTCTATGTGAACCTCGGTTCGGTCTGTGCCCACTGCCTCTATAATGCCGCCACCGGCTGGTCGCGCATCCTGCGCAGCCACATGCGTCTTTTCGCGGTGATCCTCGGCGCCATCGGCATCGTCATCGCGGCCACCAATGTCTGGGCCTTCTTCATCGAGTGGCTGTCCCTGCTGGGCATCCTCGTGCCGCCGATCGGCGCGATCATCCTCGTGGACCAGTTCCTCGTGCGCAAGAACTCCGAGATCGACCGCGACTGGCGCTGGACGGCCTTCATCGCCTGGGCCTGTGGCTCCGCGGTGGCCTTCGTCGTCGAGTGGTACCTGCCCCACCTGTCGACCGCCATCTCGGCCGGACTTGTCGGCGGGGTCGCTTACTACCTGATCTCCACGCTGAGCGGGAAAACCGCGACTGCCTGATCCGTAACGATCTTCCGGAGCGTCGCCTGAGATAGGGCGTCGCTCCACTTTGACATGAGGAAAAACCATGACCCTTGATTATGAAATCTTCGAGCTTGGCACCTTCGAGTTCCAATGCGGCCTCGCCGTGCCCAACGCCCGCCTCGCCTACAAGACCTTCGGCAAGCTGAACGCGGCCAAAGACAACGTGATCGTCTACCCGACGTGGTATTCCGGGCAGCATTACGACAACGAATGGCTGATCGGGCCCGGCATGGCGCTCGACCCCGAGAAATACTTCATCATCATCCCGAACATGTTCGGCAACGGGCTCTCCACCTCGCCCTCGAACACGCCGGAGCCCTATAACGCAGACCGTTTCCCGAACGTGACCGCCTATGACAACGTCAAGGCGCAGCATCGTCTGGTGACCGAGAAGTTCGGCATCGAGAAGATCCGCATGGTGACAGGCTGGTCGATGGGCGCGCTGCAGACCTTCCACTGGGGGGCGATGTATCCCGAGATGATGGATCTGATCGCCCCGTTCTGCGGGTCGGCGAAGTGTTCGCGCCACAACTATGTCTTCCTCGAAGGGGTGAAGGCGGCACTGCGGGCCGACGCCGCGTGGGAAAACGGGCGCTACACGTCGAAACCCGAAAAAGGCCTGCGCGCGGTTGGCCGCGTCTATGCAGGCTGGGGCTTCTCACAGAGCTTCTATCGGGAAGAGCTCGACCTGAAGACCCTCGGCTACGCCTCGCTCGAGGATTTCCTGATCGGCTTCTGGGAAGGGTTCTTCCTGCCGAAAGACGCCAACAACCTGCTGACGATGGCCTGGACCTGGCAGAATGGCGATATCAGCGCGAACGAGCTGTATAACGGCGATTACAAAGCGGCGCTCGGCGCGATCAAGGCAAAAGCCTATGTCATGCCCGGCAAGACCGACCTCTATTTCCCGCCCGAAGACAGCGAGATCGAAGTCGCCAACATGCCCAACGCCGAGTTCGTCCCGGTGCCGTCGATCTGGGGCCATTTCGCCGGCGGCCCCGGCACCAACCCCGACGACGTCAAGTTCATCGACGACAAGCTGAAAGAACTTCTGGCCTCGTGAACCGAGCCGAAGCTTTGCGGACAATGGAAAGGGCGGCCATGGCCGCCTTTTTCACTGGCACGTTCTGTTGCTTCCACTGTGTTTATCGCAACG